>JAYSTV010000189.1:0-3800 GCA_043719425.1 Acidimicrobiia bacterium
TCCTGATGGAACTCTAAGAAGGCCCCTGTGCGGGCCGGCTTGGTGACCATGACGTCCCTGAAGAGGAGTGGGGCATCGTCAAGCGCAGTCTGCACCGCCGAAGCGATACGCGGGTGCATGGCGAGCGTGCGGAACGCGGTCGACCGCTCAGCGAGATTTCGGGTTTTGGCGAAGTCGACCGAACTTTTCGAGCCGAATCGCTTCGTCGTTGTTGCTTCCGTTGCGAGTTGAACAAACGAGTGAGCACCGTCCTCCAGCAAGGCAGGGGAAACAATGTTGCGCAGAACGACGTAACCGTCCTCGACGTAGCGCACCCGCTCGCTGTCTTTCATCAGACGCCCCCCTCCGGTCTTGTTCCGGTGCGTTCGGTGGCGAGCACAATCACGTTGTTCAGACCAAGTTGAAAACGACGGTGGCTCGAGACCGCAAGCCCTGCCACTTCGGCGCTCGCGATGATCTCTTCAATAGTTGCCCCGTTATGGTGTTCGAGGTCCATGCCTTGGACAAGTCGGACCTTGACCAACAGGTCGAGAATTCGATCGACCGTCGGCGAAGGAATAGTTAGAACAAGACTGCCGTTCGGTCGCATCAGCCTTCGGCACGCCGAGAAGAATTCCACTCGATCATCTCGGTCTAGATGTTCGGCGACGGCGAGCGCGAAAACGACATCCCAGTGTTCTCCAGCGACTTCGTCTGGCAGATCGTAGGGAAACCAGCCGTCGAACAGGTCGGGGTCATTCGACGGAACCGGCCGATCGATACCTCGATAGCGGGTGACGGTCCTGGGGAGAACGGAACGAAGCTCACCTCGATGACACCCGATGTCCAAGACGTTCGTCGCAACCGCACACTGCTTGACGGCGACTCGCATCCGCCACTTCTGGAGAAACCGATCGAGTGGCTTCATGGTGCCGGAGCTCCGGACTCGACCGGGATGGTCGAAATCGCCACCAGGAACGAGTTCGACACCAGCTGCGCAGCGAGCGTGAAACCCATAATGGCGATTACGTCTATCGCGTCGATTCCCTGTCGGGCCCAACCGACGCCGAGCACACCGCTTGAGACCACGACGGCAAGAAGGGCAAGGGCAAGCGCCCGTTCCAGCGGGAAGGCTTCAACGAACCGGGTGACCCGGATATCTCCCGGCAGCAAGCGAAGTCGTGCACCCCAGATCTTTGACATCAGTGCGAACTGGATCATCTGCGCGCCGACGACACCGAGGCCGAGCCCGGCGAGCGCGATCCGCAAAGATCGTTCCTGCCCGAGGTCGCTCAGTCCAACGGAGAAGCAGGCCGCGGAGGCAAGCACCAAGATCAATCCTGGATAGAGAAACAACCAGCGAGGCGAGTACAACAAGAGGAAACGAAGGTGTCGCCAACCATCGCGCCACGTTCGAAGATGTGGCGGACGGTCGCGCCCATCACGCCGAAGCCGCGTCGGGACCTCGGCAATATTGAGTCCGGCAAAACACGAGCGCACGATCATCTCACTGGCAAATTCCATCCCAGTCGTTCGGAGACCCAACCCAAGCATTACTTCCCGATCGAATCCTCGGAGGCCGCAATGGAAATCGTGGATCTGCGCGCCGAAGAACCGTCGACCCAGAAAACTCAAGACCGGATTTCCAAGGTACCGATGAAGCCGGGGCATCGCGCCTTCCTCGATCCCACCTCGGAAGCGATCACCAACGACAAGTTCGGCTCCGGATCGAAGCTCCACCAAAAAGGCGTCGAGCGCTCCGAACTCGTAGCTCTGGTCGGCATCGCCCATCACCACAAAACGACCATTGCTGTGCTGGATCCCCGCCAGCAGCGCAGCGCCGTAGCCGCGGGTAGCGACGTAGACAACTCGCGCACCGTGCTGCTTTGCGACTTCGACCGACTCATCACTCGAACCATTGTCGGCGACGACAACTTCGCCTGGCGTCCCCGTGCGATCTAGGAATGCGATTGCGTCATCGATACAGGCGCCAAGGGTGCGCGCCTCATTGAGGCAAGGCATGACAATGGACAGCTCGATCGAGTGCTCGTCGACGGAGGGACTTTTCACGCCGTCGGTCATGTGATCGTCTCCAGCTGACACACTCGATAGGCAAATCCCTGTGCCGCCGGCAACGGGTAACAGGTGGTCGTCGCGCGCAGATTCGCAGCAGAAAGCTCCTCAGTTCCGGGAACGCCACCGAGGATCGCGAAGCGACGACCCGGAAAATGTGCAATCCGACTCAGTTCGCGTTGGCCGAGGCGAGTCAACAACATGGCTGCGCTGAGATGCGAGAAGGCTTTCGGCTTCAGCACGATTAGCCCGAGGTTGAGCGGCTCCAAATCCGTAGGGGCGATGAGCATTGCATCACGAAGATCGGGCACCGCGGAAGTATCGAAGTCGAACCACTTTTTGCCAAACTCGACGTGATTCCAGTTGGAGAACTGCGTCGCCATGGTCACACTTACGGTCAGGACTACGGCAAGAAGAAGAGTTCCAGGGCTCGTCGGTATTCCCGCCATGCCAGGAGTGGATGGGCGATGATTCCCCAACATCCGAACGATTGCGCTGACGACAACGAGGGGCGTCATCACCTCGAGAAGTACCGCATATCGCCCGTTCCCGAACACAACGGCCCAGGTCACAAAGCTCACCGTCCAGAACACGAGTACAAAGGCGGCAGCAGTAGCAGTTGGCGACATGCTCCGTCGATGCTTGCCAGGGGCCCGGGTCCGAGAGTGGATCCGCCAACGAACCTCGCTAATGAATGTGCACACGATGCAGAACTGGCAGAGCAACCAGCGTGGATCTCGCAAAGCAAGTTCCGACACGGTAAGCCCACCGCGGGCCACCCGGAACGCCACCAGCGCAAGGTCGTCGAGCCGTCGAATCGGGAATCGGGTCACCGAGAGGTCAAGATCCGTTCCATCGGGTCGCCGAAGCCACGACGAACCGAAGAACTTGTTGGCCAACGGAAAGAGTGGGTTCTCGTATCGAAACACCAGTCGGACTGCCCATGGCCCACCGGCGACAAGCCACCCAAGGCCCAGACCGCCAACGCAGTATCCGAAGATCGAGCGGACGGACCAGCCGCGTTCTCGGGCGATAAACAGGAGCGCAACGAGAAATGCGACGGCATGCGGGGAGTTGGTGAGCTTTAGGCCCGCAGAACAACCCATGAGAGCAGATGCAAAGAGGACCACCGGCCTCACCCGGCTAGCTGTCGAAGAGCCAACCTCGCTCGATCTGGCCCCGATGATGAAACCGATGATCAGAAAAAGGCCGAGCGCTGCGGGTGTCGCGCTCGTGAGGTCGCCGAAAGCGGCTCCCAGTTGCGCACTGGCAAGACCGCCGAGAGCGAGGCGGGCGGCGAGGACCCAAGCGATCGCGAACGCAAGTACCTCGCGCCTGCCATGCCCCGGAAGAGTTCGTTGTCCGAGCGCGAATCTCATAGTGGTCGTCGCAACCAAGGCGATTGCAACTGCCTGAACGACGACGAGCCCGACAGTTACTGCTCGCGGGTCCACGTGCCGGACGCCCCAGGCAAAAGGAGCATCGAGGATGGGATTCAAGTACGCGCCAGCGGCAAGGTGTGAACGACCAATGGAGCCGGAAGACCGGAGAAGCGGCACGGCATATATTGCGTGATAGCTAACCGTGTCGAAACTCCAATCCTGCCCACGTCCCAACGCAACACGCGCCAACCAGACGGTCAACGCAGCAACGAGGGCGACCACCGTCGGTGGTCGTAGCCCAACAAATCTTGCGGTCGTCTCGGTTCGCGTCGCCAACATGGCTCCAGGGTGGTCGGCGGTGGACGA
>JAYSTV010000190.1:0-9224 GCA_043719425.1 Acidimicrobiia bacterium
GAAGGGGCGGCAGCTTCGGCGTTCGGTGATCCCATGCTCGACCCTCGGGGCGGCGCGTTCACCATCGGCCTCGGCTTGGTGACGGGGCTCGCCGTTCTCCCGGAAAGTGATACGTGGTCGGCCGACCGTCGCACGCGAACGATGCGGTTGGCCAGTAGCGCGGCACTGGCCCTCGTGCCGTCCGCGACCACCCTGGTCCGTTCGCCGACAGGTGAGTGGTCCAGTCGAGGTCCGACCGACGCAACCTTCGTGGCGGCGAGAACAGCGTCATGAGGCTGTTCCGCCCTGTCGCCGCCGCCGCCGTCATTCTCGCCGCCAGCAGTATGCCGGTGGCGCACGCCGAGGGGGCCACGAAACTCGCCGTGCGAGTCGACCCGGCCCTGTCGCTGCAGATCATCGCGTCGGGACTGCAAGCCCCGCGTGGTCTCGCCGCCGTCAGCAACGAGCGGGTGTTCGTCACCGAGTTCAGTTGGACGAAGGGCGAGGGTCGAGTGAGCCGGCTCGACCGCACGGCGTCGGGACGGTGGACGAAGACCGTGGTCTTTCGCCGACTGGATCGGCCGTTTGGCATCACTGTGGGGCCCGACGCCAAGGTCTACGTGGGCGAGGCCGGCACCGTCTTCCGTTTCGATCCGACGGCGGCCGCGCCGAAACGCCAAGACGTGATCGGTGGACGGTCCGGCGTCGCCAGGGTGCCGTCGCGAGGGCTACATCCCCTCACCCAGGTTCTGTTTCTCAGCGATCGGTCGCTGCTCGTCGGTCTTGGGTCCGATACCAACAACTGCGAAAAGTCGAGAGGTAAGCCGAGTTGTCCGGCCGTGAGTGGCCCCGACGCCGTCGCCGTCGTTCGTCGTTACCTGATGACGTGGCCCGCGGGAAGGCCGGGAGCATGGAACGTCGTTGCCCGCGGCCTGCGCAATTCGATGGGCCTGGCCCAACACTCGTCGGGGACCGTTCTGCAGGTCGAGAACGGGCGTGATGACATCACCGCAGCCGATCCCAAGCTCAGCGATGAGTTGCTCCCACACGACGAACTCAACGAGATCGATCTTGCCGCTCCCGCCAATCACGGCTGGCCGCACTGTTACGACAATGCCGTCGCCTCGCCTGAGTTCCGAACATTCGCGTGTGGTTCAACGAAGGTGCCGCTGCGCCTCCTTCCTGCCCACAGTGCGCCCCTGGGCATGAGCTACTGGACGGGACCCTCAGCCCCGCCGGCCTTCGCCGGTCGTCTGCTCATCAGCCTCCACGGCTATCGCGATACCGGGCACCGTCTCGCGAGTTTCGCCGTCGACGCCAACGGCCGCCCGATCGGCGAGCCAACGATGCTCATCGACGACTGGGGCGAAAAGGACTTGGCCGGGGGTGAGTCGCAGGCCCTGGGCGGTCCCGTCGGCCTGGCCCCGATGCCCGACGGCTCACTGTTCGTCAGCGACGATCGCAACAATGTCGTCCTCGCGTTGGTGCCGCGGAACCCGTGAGCGTTCCCGGTCGGCACCTCGGGGCGGCGGCCCTTTTGGTGTTGCTCTTGGTGAGCGCTCCGCACGGCGTCGCACAGGCCGCCGACGACCCGCCATTTGTCATTGCGGTGTCGCCCAGTGCTGCTGGACCGGTGATTGTCGCCACGTCCGGCGCCGTGTCAAAGCCAATCGCCACCTTGGCGGGGCTGAGCTTCATCGTCCGTGATCCGATCCGTCCGGTCTTCTATGCCGCCCAGGAACGAGGGCCGCGCGGACGAATAACCGCACTCGCCCTCACCGCCGTCGGTCGGGCCCGGATCCTCGGCTCAGCGGCAACCGGCGCGGCACCCGTCGATATTGCCGTGGATCCCCTCGGCCGCTTCCTCCTCACCGCCGATTACACCGGTGGTTCCGTCACCCGGGTCACGCTGGGCGTCGACGGTCGGCCAGGCCAGGCGCTCACCGTCAAGGTCCCTGCGGGGAGCGGACCCAACCCGTTGCGCCAGGCAGCTCCGCATCCTCATGGTGTGGCGTTGTCCACCGACGGCCGCCTGGCGGTGGTTGCCGACCTCGGGGGCGACGCCCTCCACGTGTACGACACCGCCACCCTTCGACTCCTCGGGACCGAGCGCCTACCACCCGGATCGGGGCCACGGACGGTTGCCGTCATCGACGCGTTCACGCTGGCCGTTACCGAGGAGCTGAGCGGCTCGGTCTCACTCTGGCGTTTCGATCGGGGGCGTCTCGAGCTAGCGCAACGGTTTGCCCTCAACTCCACGATTCCATCCGACGTGGTCGTGAACGTCAACGACGATTCCTCACTTCCTGGCGTTCTGGTCATCGGCCGCGGGACCGACGAGGTGGTCGAGGTCTCGTCAACCGGGCTCGGCCGGCGGTGGGCCCTCGGCCGGTGCGGGGCACGGGTTGGACGGTGGTCGACCAACGGCGAACTGGTCCTCGCCTGTGGCATATCGGGGACGCTCCGTCGGGTCCGCCTCGACCCCGACGGCCGGTTGACGGAAGGTCCGTCGAGTGACATGCGGGCGATCTCCGGCATGGCGTTTGTGTGACGAATGCAGCTCCTCGTTCGGTTCGATTCACGTAGGTGATTCACCTACAATTGACGTCAGCCGGTTCGGGTTCCCGCCACCTGTTCCGGTTAGGCCCTTGGGTTGAGGCTCCCGCCGCCTCCCCAGGGGCCGACTCTTTTCCCTGGTCAGCGACTACCTACCCGGGAACGGGCGTACCCTGGTGAGCGGTGAAGCGCCCGTCGAGACTTGAGCGAATCCCCAACTGGGCCCAGGCCCACGGCCCATCGATTCAGCGCGCCCTGGCCCACGTGCAGACCAAACCCGACGGCGGCTGGTTCGTCCTCGGATCAACCCGGATGCTCCACCGTGGACTTCGGAACCGGCCTCGCTCACACCTGGTCGACGGGGTGGAACTCGTCAGTTGGATGAGCCAGGGGCGCCTCGCCGTGGCCCCGGCGGCGTGTCCACATCTGGGCGCCCATCTGGGTTGTGGACGGATCGACGCATCCGGTCACCTGCACTGTCCTTGGCATGGCCTCACCTTGGCGGGTGAGCCCACCGTCCGCGTTGACGGGCAGGGTCGGTGGGCGGTCGTTCCCGTCCATGACGACGGGGTGCTCACGTGGATCCAACTCGCTCCGGGCGCAGCCGAGGCCCTCGATGCGCCGGTCCTGGCCCGGCGACCGGATCGGTTCTTCGACGCGGTGATCCGGCGAGATTTGGTGGCCGAGCCCGCCGACGTGATCGCCAACCGCCTCGATCCGTGGCACGGCGTCCACTTTCATCCCTACGCCTTCGCTCGCCTCGAAGTGCTGGCGGCGAGCGAAGACGCCCTCGACCTGCGCGTGGCGTACCGGGTCACCCCTCGACACGAGATCGAAGTCGATGCTCGGTTCGACTGCCCGGACCCCCGCACCATCGTCATGACCGTCACGGCGGGCGAAGGCACGGGCTCCGTCGTGGAGACGCACGCCACCCCAGTTGTTCGCGCCGCCCCCGGAGTCGCACCTCGCACGGCGATGATCGAGGCCACCCTCGCCACCAGCGACCGCCCCGGGTTCGCCAACCTGCTGCGCGGCGCGTCGGTGGCTCGACCGATAATCGCCGCAATGGCCGGCCGCCTCTGGCGTGACGACGCCCGCTACGCCGAGCGCACCTACGCCCTCCGCGCCCGCCACTGGCGCCCCGGCGACCGCTAACGGTTCGCCTCGAAGTGTGGCCCGGGTAGTGACGTCCAGTTACCGGGGGCCGGGGGCGGGGACAACGGTGTGTTCGGGCGCCGAGGTCAGCCAACGCTGCGCGTAGCCACCGAGACTGACGGGGGTGTCGCCGCGAAGGCGGTCACCGCTGAGGGCGTCGTGCCAGTGCGAGCCGATGGGGGGCGGACCGAGGGGGGCCACCGTCGTCGTTTCCGCGGCGAAGGAGGCCAGCACCAGCACCGGCCCATGGTCGGCATGCCACCGACGTAGTCCGAGCACGCGATCGCTTCCCGTGGCGAAGGCTTCGATGCTTCCGCCGCTGCGCAGGGCAGCAGTTCCCACGCGGGCGCGGATCAATCGCTGGAAGCCGGCAAAGACTCGACCCTCGATGGTCGTCGGATCTGCTCGCCTCGCCGCCACGGTCCAATCCATGACCGGCCGGTGAATCCATCGACTGTCATCGGCATGGGCAGGATCATCTGTGTACGTATGGTCGTTGCCGAGAGCAAGTTCGTCGCCCATATAGATAAGCGGGATGCCGCCAAACGCCAACGCCACCCCGTAGAGAAGCAGCAGCCGACGAACCCCGAGATCGAGCAGGAGGAGGTCGCCGTTCGCTCGTGCCCGGTCAATGCCAACGAGCGCCGCCGCCGTTCCACTCGTCCGCTCGTCGCCTGTACCTTCATTGGCCGAAAACGCCACGCCTTCGGCATAGCTACCGAAGAATCCACCACGGTAAAACTCGGCGAGAAACCTTCGATGGGCCGCTCCGGAAAGACCGATGCGGCCGGCATCTCCGTCGGCAATCGCCCAACCAATATCGTCGTGGCATCGCACGTAGGTGCACCACGATGCCCACGATGGGATCCCCCGCATGCGATTTAGCGCTTGGCTGGCCAGCCGCACGTTTTGTTCAGCGAGCGCCGACCACCCGAGCACCATCAGCTGGTTGTGATAGGCGAGCGTGCACTCGTGACGATGACGGGACGGGTAGGCACCGAGGTACTGCACGAGGTCGTCGGGACCAACGATTGCCTCCGCCTGGAGAATGGTGGCAGGGGCTGCCACTGTCATAAGCGCGCGTAGCACCTGGGCGATGAGGTGGGCTTCGGGTTGGTTCTGACAGTCCGTGCCGTGTCGCTTCCAGGTGAAGGCCACAGCATCGAGGCGAAGCACGTCGACCCCGAGATTGGCGAGAAAGCACATGGCGTCGAGCATCTCGACCAGCACATCGGGGTTGGCGTAGTTGAGGTCCCACTGAAAGGTGTTGAACGTGGTCCACACCCATCGGCCCATCGCGTCGTCGTAGGTGAAGTTGCCGGGAGCCATGGTGGGAAACACTTCGGGGAGTGTTTCCTCCCATCGATCGGGCTCCGTCCTATCGGGGAACGTGAGGTAATACGCGCGCTTTGCTTCGTCACCAGAGCGAGCAGCGTTGGCCCACTCGTGGGTGTCGGCCGTGTGGTTCATCACGAGATCGACGCAGACCGCCATCGAGCGCTCGTGCATCTCCGCGATGAGTTTGCCGAGTTCACCGATCGTGCCGAGGCGCGGGTCCACGTCGCGGTAGTCGGCGATGGCGTAGCCACCGTCGTTCTCACCCTCTCGCGGCCGCAGGACCGACATGAGGTGCGCGTAGGTCACACCCAGTTCGGTGAGGTAGTCGAGGTGCTCGGCGAGGCCCTTGAAGTCGCCACCGAAACGGTCGGCATAGGCGACGTAGCCAATCATCGTCGGTGACTGGAACCAATCGTCGGCGATGGTCCGGTCGCGATTGCGCAGCTCGCCGGATCGCATGCCGGCGTTCTTGGTGGCGACGGCGATCAGCCGATCGAAGAGGGCCGCGGCATCGTGACCCGGATAGAGCGCGCCAAGCGCAGCCGTGGTGTCCGTCGTCACGAGTGATGACCGGCGAGCAAGTTCCAACGGCAAGTCGAGGTCGATGTCCTTGGTCATAGATGACCTCCCGACTTCAGTCTAGGGAGAACCGAAAGCGCTTTCACAAGGCGGGTGCAGGCGCCGCCACGGTCGGTCGGCGACGCCGTTGCCAAGCCTGCAGCGAGGCCAGTACGCCGCGAGTCGGAACCGACCACAGCGGCTCCGGGGCGACCCCCAACGGTTCGAGGAGGTCATTGGCGGCCACGAATCCGGTGGTCACGGCTCGTTCCATAAGGGCGGTCGGGAACGGCAGCAAGACATGATCGCCAGCGAGTTTGACCCAACTGTGCGGGGTCGCAACCGGCAATCGATCGATGTATGAGCCCACTTCGAAACTCGGACAATCGCCGCGAAGGAGCAGGCGCTCGTCGAGGATGGCCGCATCGACCGTCTCCGGATACACGGCGCGCAGCTGGTCGAGAAGTTCGCCGCGAACCCGGGCTTCGTCGTGGTGATGGGAATCGGGCAGCGCGTAGGCGTGGAGTTCGATCACGCTGCCACCGGTCCGTCGAGCCCACGTCCGCGCTTCGTCCTGATAGCGGTGCACGCACGAGATGTTGTCCAGGATCCCGAGCGCTGCGGTGCCCGCAAAAGGGGCCCGGTCCGGGGCCACGTCGCGATCGAGCCAGACGCGAAGCACGGCAAACGGCGGAGCTTGGCGACGGCGCGCCAATCGCGCGACCCACTCATCGCCTCCCGGACCGGCCGTGATCCACGGATTTGCGGTCGCGATGTTCTGCAACGATTCCACGTTGGTGGCCAGAACGACAGCCTCCGTCGGGCCGACCTCGGGGAGTACGCCGACCGGATCATCGAGCTGGATGCGACCCCCGAGCGATTTCAGGTAGCGGCCGAGGGGCGACCACACGGCATCGCCGAAGGGGGCGTCGAGCACGTCGAACAGGATGCCCTCTGAAGATCCACAGAAGTACAGGTGGAACATCATGAGCATCTCGCCCGCCGACATCACCTCTTCGGGATTGAAGAAGGAATGGGCGAAAACCTCGAACAGCATGCGACGCGCCTCGGCCGGAAAGTTCACCCGGTCGAGGTAGTCCTTGGCACTCATAGAATCAAAGCGCGCATATGTTTCCTCGCCGTCGAAGGCGAGCATCTCGGCCGCCGCCTCGCCGTTGATGGCGCGAAGGCCGGCAAGGTTGAGGGTGGGCGTTCGCCTGACCAGCGCCGCGAGGTTCAGCGGTGGGGTGGCGGGAAGGCCGGCGAACGATTGGAACGCGCCGTTCGGCCCATAAAGCGGATAGTCGTCGCACGCTCGAAGAAACGACAGGGACGGATCGATCCGACGGAGCAGTGCGCGGGCGTTGTAGTACTGACGAAAGAAGGCGTGAAACCCACGTTCCATCTGCATAGGCCCCCCACCGGCGGCCGGCGAGAGCTGGTCCGGCCACGACGACAAGCGGCCGCCGGCGACCGACCCGGCTTCGCGAACGGTCACGGTTGCTCCGCGTTCGGCGAGGGAAACGGCGGCCGCCATTCCGGCAAGTCCGGCTCCCACGACCGTGACGTGGAGCGACTGACCCGGTGCCAATCGAGCGGCGCCGACCGACCCGCTCGAGGCGGCGGTCAAGAGCCGCGCGCGGCGGTCACGTCCGCCCGGCGGACGGCTCACGCCGGCCGACGGGCCAGGAACGAATGGACTCTGCTCAATCGACGGGTCACGTCTCACGCCGGCCGGCGGGCCAGGAACGAATGGACGATGTCACGCTGCCAACCGTCGACCGGCTCGGTATGCACGTCGACGAAACCGTGGCGGCGCAGACGCTCCTCGAATTGCGGGCGACCGTCGAAGTCCAAGACACTGCGCCAGAGGTAGCGATAGATCCGGGTGTGACGGGCCGCGATGAAGCCCGACGGGATAATGATCCCCCACGCGACCGACGTCCACGTGCCCTTCGACCGAGGCGAGTGGGCCACGGAGTACTCGTGGAAGCAGATCGGCGCGCCCGGGGCGAGCAGGTCGATGAGTCGATCAAGGCAGGCGTCGGCGTCGGGCATATTGCGGATCCCATAGGCCATCAAGATGCCGTCGACGGTGAAACCGGCTGGGTCGGCGCCAAACGCTCCGGCCACCGCGGTCGCCGGATCCATGGCGTCACCGTGAACGAAGCGGACGCCGGCATGGGCGAACGCGGGCTTGGCACGGGCCAGGTCGAGCATCCCGGTCGAGGCGTCGAGACCGACAATTTCGGCGTTTGGATACGCCGCCAGAAGCGCCGCCGTTGACAGACCCGTGCCACAGCACAGATCGAGCAGCCGTAGGCCGCGACCGCCGTCAGCCAAACCCAACCGACCAGCCGAGAGGCCGAGGTGGTCCACATAGCCCGGGTTGCGCTTGACCAGCGTGTCGTAATGCCCGGCAACGATGTCGAAGTCCGACGGGACCTCACGCTTGCGAACAGTGAGCGACGGTCGGTTTGATGCCATGAGGGAATCGAGCGTACTGACCGGTCGGCACAACCACGTTGCCCGCGAGCGCGCTCGACCGTTGACGCACTCTTCACAAAACCTCACCCATTCTGATTGCTGGACCTTGTTCAGCCCGTTATCGTCCACGGGCACCAATCACGGTCCGTGCTTCCGCCACAGCGGCGACCGGCCACCACAACACAACCCAGGGGCTCACTCCATGAACAACAAACGCAAAGCCGCTCTCGGCATCGCGCTGGCCGGTTCGCTTGCACTGATGGCCATTCCAGCCACCCAGGCGCAGACGACGAAGTCGGTCGCCCTCATGTTCGACCTCACCGGTCGTGGCGACAAGTCCTTCAACGACGCCGCTGCTGCCGGTCTCGACAAGGCCAAGGCCGAGTTCACCAGTCTGAAGACCACCGAGTCGGTTCCGTCCGGCGCCGACGGCGACCGCGCCGAGCGTCTCAAGACGGTGCTGGCCGACAAGTCCGGTGCCGTCATCTGCGTTGGCTTCCTGTGGTCGCCGGACTGCTCGAAGGGCGCCGCCGCCAACCCGACCGTCAGCTTCGCCTCGATCGACGACAGCCTCTCGTACCAAGACGGCGACAACAAGGGCAAGCCGATCCCGAACTCGGCCGGTTACAGCTTCGCCGCCAACGAGGGTTCCTACCTCGTCGGGTACGCCGCTGCGCTCAAGTCCAAGTCAGGCAAGGTCGGCTTTATCGGTGGCGTCGAGATCGACCTCATCAAGAGCTTCGAGGCTGGCTTCGAAGCCGGCGCCAAGGCCGCCAAGAAGACCATCAAGATCACCCAGAAGTACGCGTCGCAGCCGCCGGACTTCTCGGGCTTCACCGACGTGCCGAAGGGCAAGGCCATCGCCGCTGCCATGTACAAGAGCGGCATCGACGTCATCTACGTCGCCGCTGGTTCCACCGGCAACGGAGCGTTCATCGCGGCCAAGGAATCCGGCAAGAAGCCCGGTCAGATCTACGCCATCGGCGTTGACTCCGACCAGTACCAGACCATCTCTGCGGCCAACGGTCGTGACTACATCCTCACGTCGATGCTGAAGAAGGTCGACGTTGCCACGTACAACTTCATCAAGGCCTACAACGCCGGCACGCCGATCACCGGTTCGCAGAACCTCGACCTCAAGGCCGGCGGTG
>JAYSTV010000020.1:0-4502 GCA_043719425.1 Acidimicrobiia bacterium
GGTGATGGTGCCGCCGTTGGGCTTCATCTCGCCGGCGATGGTCCGCAGCATTGTGGTCTTGCCCGCACCGTTCGGACCGACGAGCGCCACCTTCTCGCCCGCGCCCAATCGGAAGGTCGCTCCCTGAAGGAGAACCCGGTGACCGAGGTCGATGCGAAGGTTGGAAACGTCGAGCACGGCCCGTCAAGGTTACGGGAACATGCCCCCTTGCCCGAGCCGTGTGTCGGTGGGCACGTGCGAGCGGTGTGTCGGGGGCACGTGTGAGCGCGGCACACTGGTCTCGTGCGCGTGCCCACTTTGTTCAATCTCGATGCGCTCTTCGAGCTGATTCTCGGTCTCGCCCTGCTCTTCAACCCGATCACCGGACCGGTCCTCCCCGCTCCCGGCTGGCTCATCGCCGTGGTCGGCATCGCCCTTCTGGTCGCCGCCTGTGTGCTCGGACGGGCGGGCATGGGCAAAGGGGCGGTCGTCGCCCGGATCCGCACGCTGGCGGCACTCAACACGCTCAGCGGGCTCGTCGCCGTGGCCTGGGCACTCGAATCGTGCCGGGCGGGCGGCCGGGCCTTCATGTTGATCGTGGCCGCCGGGTTGCTACTCCTCGGGCTGTTCCAGTTCCTCGCACCCCTCGGGTCGACGAAGCGCCCGGCCGGCACCACCCGCCGCGCCAGCGTCGAGGAGTTGCAGCGCGCCCTGGAGGGAGAATAGTTCATCGCCGCGGCCCGGTGTTGCGCGCAGCGCAGCGACAAACCAGCAGCACTGCGCCGGAATTGACCCACCTCCAGCTACTAGCGGGAGGGCGGTCCTAACCTGGTCGTTCGTGACCCCCGCTGCCCCGCCCACCATCGATCTCTCGGAGGGCCTACCGACTGGCGACGCCAAGACCAGGGCCGTCCGGGACATGTTCGACACGATCAGCCCCCGCTACGACATGGTCAATCGGGTGATGACGTTTCGCCTCGACGTGTCATGGCGTCGGCGCACCATCGAGGCCCTCGGCCTCCCAGCCGGTTCTCGCGTCGTAGACCTGGCCGCCGGTACGGGTGACTTCTGTCGGGACCTGAGCGCCCGAGGGTTCGAGGCGATCGGCATGGACCTGTCGTTCGGCATGCTCAGCCACGCCAAAACGACGTCACCGCTCGTGCAGTGCGACGCCCTCCAGCTGCCCATTCCGTCGGCCGTGGTCGATGGGGTCACCTGCGGGTTCGCGCTCCGCAACTTCACCGACCTCGGCGCCTTCTTCGATGAGGTCGGCCGCATCGTCCGACCCGGCGGACGTATTGCCTTCCTCGACGCCTCGGCCCCCGAAAACCCCGTGCTGCGGTTCGGGCACGGGATCTACTTCGGCCGCATTGTTCCCCTCATCGGCGGGGCGCTCAGTGACCGCACCGCCTACCGGTACCTCCCAAAGTCGCTGGCGTACCTGCCCGAGCCGGCGGTCATGCTCGATCGGCTGCGCCAAGCCGGGTTCTCCGGAGTGCAGCGACGACTCTTCCTGGGCGGCGCCGCCCAGCTCATCGTCGGGACCAAACACGCATGACGGCAACCATCGCCTCGGCGTACACGGCGACCACCCGAGTCCTTCCCGACCCGGTCGCTAAGGAACTCGATCTGTTGGCCTTTGCCGGTGACGACGGGCTTCTCTTCACCCGCGACGGCGTGGGTCTGGCCGCCCGAGGTGAGGCGTTCCGGATCCCACTCCCCCACGGCACCAGCGACGTGGCCCATGTTCGTCGCGTGTTGGGCGAGGTCCGGGCCGACGATCCGCTGCGTCGCGCGGCCAGCGGGGCTGTCGCCATTGGTGCCCTGCAATTCGTGCCCGACGAGGCGTCGGAGCTGATCGTGCCCGCCGTCCTTGTCGCCAAGTCGAGCGATGGCACGTCATGGATTACCCGGATCCACCGCACCGGTTCCCAGCCGACGGAGGGCCACGACGATCTGGTGGGTTCGAAGAGCACGGCCTGGTCGCCGCACGGCTTCGACCTCCATTCGACCGTCACGCATAGGCAGTGGTGCGATCGAATCGCTCTTGCCGTGGAGCGCATCAACAGCGGACCGATCGACAAGGTGGTGCTGGCTCGAGCGGTCGATGTTGAGGCGACCGAGCCACTCATCGTGTCGGAGATCCTCAGTCGACTCCACGCCCTGTTCCCCAGCTGCATGGTGTTCCACGTGGAAGGGTTCCTCGGGGCCAGCCCCGAACTACTGGTGAGCCGCAAGGGATCGGCCGTGCGAGCCCACCCCTTGGCCGGCACGATCGCCCGGTCCGGCGACCCCGATACCGACGCCCGTCTCGCCGCCAGCCTCCTCGCCTCGACCAAGGACCGATGGGAACACTCGCTGGTCATCGACGCCATGGCCGCGCTTTTGCGTCCACTCTGCGACGAACTCGACGTCCCCCGCACGCCCACCGTCCTGCCTTTGCGCAACGTGTCTCACCTGGCCACGCTCATCACGGGGACACTTCGGTCAGAGCAGGTGCATGACCGCACGTCACCAACGGCGCTGGAGCTGGCCGGGCTGTTGCATCCCACCCCGGCCGTCGGCGGCGTCCCGACCGATCTTGCGTTGGCGGCTATCGCTGAGCTGGAGCCGGTGCCTCGCGGCCGCTATGCGGGACCGGTGGGCTGGGTCGACGCCGCCGGCAACGGCGAGTGGGCCGTCGGCCTCCGCTCCGCCCAGGTCGATGGCCGCCGAGCCCGCATGCACGCTGGCGGCGGCATCGTCGCCGATTCCGACCCCCGCGCCGAACTGACCGAGACCCAGCTCAAACTCCAAGCCCTCCTCGCCGCCGTCGTCCGTCCGTAGCGAGGAATCTCCGTCGCCAGTCGGGCGACGCCGCTTGTTTGGAAGAGCCAGAGTTGGAGTGGCGCAGCAATCACGACTGCCGCCGGGCTGGGTCCCAGGGTGGCTTGGTGAGCGCCGGTTCGACAGCCGAAATACCGGCCATGTAGGTTGCGTTCGACATCCAGGTTTGTTCCTTGGGAGGAACGTTGACCGACATCGAGGCACGTCCGCAGCCCGAGCATCTTCGCGATCTCGTGATCCGGTTTGCCGGTGACTCCGGGGATGGCATGCAGCTCACCGGGGACCGATTCACCTCGGCAAGCGCGCTCTTTGGAAACGACCTGTCCACGTTTCCTGAGTTTCCCGCAGAAATCAGGGCCCCCGCCGGAACGCTGGCGGGGGTTTCCTCTTTTCAGGTTCGCATTTCTGATCACGAGATCTCCACGCCGGGCGACGCTCCGACGGTCCTGGTGGCGATGAATCCAGCCGCGCTCAAAGCTGACCTCCGGTACCTCACGGCCGGCGGGATCGTGATCGTCAATACCGACAGCTTCGATGAACGAAATCTTGTCAAAGCGGGCTACGCCAGCAATCCTCTAACCGACGACAGCCTCGCGAAGTACCGCGTTGTTGAAGTGCCGATGACGGCGTTGACGATGACCGCGGTTGCCTCGCTAGGGGTGAAGGCGCGTGATGCCGAGCGCTCGAAGAACTTTTTCGCCCTCGGCCTCATTTCGTGGTGCTACTCCCGACCGATCGAGGCCACCTTCGAATGGATCGACGACAAGTTCGCGAAAAACGCGCTCGTGCGCGATTCCAACAAGGCAGCATTCACCGCGGGGTTTCACTTCGGTGAAACCACCGAACTCTTTGACCATCCGTATCAGGTAGACCCCGCTCGGCAGCCGGCCGGCGAATACACGAACATCACCGGGAACACAGCCTTGGCGTGGGGGCTGGTTGCCGCTGGACAGTGCGCTCGCTTGCCCGTGTTTCTCGGCTCGTACCCGATCACGCCCGCATCGGACATATTGCACGAGCTCTCGAAACACAAGAATTTCGGCGTGCGGACCTTCCAAGCCGAGGACGAGATTGCCGCAATCGGGAGTGCGCTCGGCGCTGCCTTTGCCGGACATCTCGGCGTAACCACCACGAGCGGCCCGGGCGTCGCCCTAAAAGGCGAGACGATCAGTCTCGCCGTAAGCCTCGAGCTGCCGCTCCTCATCGTCGACATCCAACGTGGCGGACCTTCGACCGGGCTCCCGACGAAGACGGAGGCTGCTGACCTCCTTATGGCGCTCTATGGCCGTCATGGCGAAGCGCCGCTTCCGGTTGTTGCGGCCTACAGCGCTCCGCATTGCTTCTTTGCGGCGATCGAAGCCGCTCGGATCGCCCTCAAATACCGGACGCCAGTGATCCTGCTCTCCGATGGCTATCTCGCCAACGGCGCGCACCCCTGGAAGCTTCCCGATATCGCCGACCTACCGGACATCTCGGTGCCCTTCGCCACGGAAATGAACCATCTGCGGCCCGATGGCGAGCTGGAGTACTGGCCATACCTGCGCGACCCCGAAACCCTGGCCCGCCCGTGGGCTATCCCCGGGACTCCAGGACTCATGCATCGTGTCGGTGGTATCGAGAAGGAGGACGGCTCCGGGAACATCAGCTACACGGCGGAGAACCACGAAACGATGGTTCATATACGTGCCAACAAAATC
>JAYSTV010000191.1:0-3798 GCA_043719425.1 Acidimicrobiia bacterium
GCGCTGGTGGTGGGGCTTCGTAACTCGGCGCTTCGTGAGCGTCTATCGCTGGATTCGCCGAGCCGGGTTGAGGAATGGCGGGCGGCGCTTCGACTCTTCCGATCGTCACCATTGTTCGGTGTCGGTCCGGGACCGACCGAACTCAAACTTCGCGGCACATCGCTTCGTACGGTGGTATTTGTCCACAATGAGTATCTGCAGCTTCTGGCTCAACAAGGTCTTGTCGGTGTCGGTGCACTCGTTGTTGGGGTGGCGATCGTGGTCCGATCGGTGCGCACCTTGGCCGGACCGCGCTCGCTGCTGGTTTCGTCGGCCATCGCCGGACTGAGTGTCCTCGGGCTGCAGGCCGCCTTCGACTACGTTTTGCATATTCCGGCAATTGGTGTCGGGGCGGCAGTGCTCTTGGCATTGGTAACGACGCGCGAGGACGTACGACATGGCACGAACGAACCGGTTCCGACTTCCTGAAGGCTTCTCGGTGCCGTCGAAAACGACGATTGCACTCGGGGGTGGCGTCATGATCGCCGCGGTCGCTGCCGTGGTGGGCCTTACGCCCGGCATCAGCGTGGGCGTGCTGTCCAACCCCGTTGCTCCGGTCATCGTGCCGCCTGCTTCCGTCGCTCCGACCGCCACCACGGTGGCTCCTTCGGTGACTGCGGCCGCGGCCACCGGGGCTCCGTCGACCGCCGCTCCGACGAAACCGTCCGCGACGCCTTCGTCAACGGCCGTCCCCGCCGCAGCAACGACGGTTGCGCCGAAGGGCGGACAGATCCGGATTGCTGCCGGTGCGGCGCAGCAGGGACGCCCGGTCACGCTCCAGGCCAGCGGCTTGCGTCCCAACGAAACCGTGACGATTGACGTGAACGGGCGCAAGTTCAGGGCGAAGGCCGACGCCCGCGGCGTGGCCCGAATCTCGTACCCCGTTTCGGCCACCGCCACGACGCTCGTGGTGAAGGCCGCGGCGCCATCGGGCACCCGCACCGCAACAGTCGCCGTCAAAGCACGCTGACCGCCTAGCCTTGAAGGCTGTCACGGGCCAATCTCGCCGTGGCAACGGGGTGTAGCGCAGTGCCAGATCCGGGCATCACGCTGCACTCAGCAGTTGAACGGGGTGTAGCGCAGTTGGTAGCGCACCTGCTTTGGGAGCAGGAGGCCGCTGGTTCGAGTCCAGTCACCCCGACATCGCCGCCGGGTAGCATGGGCGGCGCAGGTTCGGCGTTCCGACGCCTCCCCGCGGATGTAGCTCAATGGTAGAGCCCCTGCCTTCCAAGCAGGATATGCCGGTTCGATCCCGGTCATCCGCTCCACATAAACCCCCTGCTCAGACGGGGTTTCAGGTCGCTCCGGAGGGCATCCCACATGGGCCAAAAGTCGGGCCCGGCCGGCCCATTTTCGGCCAGGTGGGATGCCGGAAACCCCGGTCTGGGATGCTCGCCCAACCGTGTGACGCCCGCCCAGCAAGAACCAGGCGATAGCGGCACGCCAAACGCGGCCTGACCGGTAGGATCTCAGGCCCGTATGAAGACCAGCGTCGAACCCCAAGAAGACAATCGCGTCAAGCTCTCCGTGGAGATCGAGGAGGCCGAGTTCGAGAAGTCGATCGACGCTGCGTTCCGCAAGATCGCCCGCGAAGTCCGGCTACCCGGATTCCGTCCCGGCAAGGCGCCCCGCCGGGTGCTCGAACGTCACGTGGGCAAGGAATCGGCCCGCCAGCAGGCCATATCCGACAGCCTCCCCGACTACTACATGCAGGCGGTGAACGACAACGAGATCGACGTCATCGCCCCGCCGCAACTCAGCATCACGAGCGGCGAGTCGGAAGGTCCGATCACCTTCGAGGCCACGGTCGAAGTCCGTCCGTCGGTCCGGGTCCCGGGATACGACGGCCTGCAGGTGAGCATCCCGTCGCCCGTTGCGTCGGAGGCCGAGATCGACGCCCAGGTCGATCGCATGCGCGACGCGTTCGCCGCCACGACCGTGGTCGACCGCCAGGCTCACCCCGGCGACAGCGTCCGAATCAACGTGCGAGGCACGCTCGACGGCGAGGAAGTCCCCGGCCTCCATGCCGATGACTACGTCTACGAAGTCGGCTCCGGGAGTGTTGTGCCCGAGCTCGATACCAACCTGATCGCCTCATCGGCCGGCGACGTGCTCGAGTTCACGGCCCCGCTGCCCGACCACGACCACGATGAAACCCACGACCACGGTGACCTCGAACTGCGCGTCGAAGTACTCGAAGTGATCGAGAAGGTCCGCCCTGAGCCGACCGACGAGTGGGCGGCGTCGGCTAGTGAATTCACCACCATCGCCGACCTCCGGGGCGACATTTCCAAGCGGATGAGCCTGGTCAAGCGGGTGCAGGCATCGATGGCGCTGCGTGACGAGTGCGTGAAGGCGCTCGTGGAGCTGAGCGATGGGGGAGAGCCGCCCGAAGCGCTCGTCAACCAGGAGATCGAGCGTCGACTCCAGGATCTGGCGCAACGCCTGTCCCAGCAGAACGCCAGCATCGACGACTACCTGATGGCCACGGGCCGCACCGCCGACTCGCTCATCGATGAAGCACGAGAGTCCGGCATCGAAGCGGTCAAGGCCGACCTCGCCCTTCGCGCCGTGGCCGCTTCGGAAGCAATCGAGGTGAGCGACGACGAGGTGGAGCAGGAGATCGTCAACCTCGCCCGTCGTTTCGAAATGAAGCCGGCCAAGGTTCGCAAAAATCTGGAGAAGAGCTTCCAAATGGCCATGCTCCGCTCCGATATCCGCAAAGCCAAGGCCGTCACGTGGGTGAGCGAGCACGCCTCGATCGTCGACGCCGACGGCAAGCCGATCGACCGGTCGACTCTCGACGTTTCGCCCGCCGAGTTCGCCGAGGTTTCGAGCGACGACGATGACGCCCTGGGCCTTGAGTCCAGCGTCGATGTTGCCGATGACGGAAGCGACGCGGCGTGACCGAGTCGTCGTTCGTGTCGCCCCAGAGCAGTATCGCGGAGCAGGCTCCGCCACTTGTCATAGAGACCGTGGCAACGTGGTCGACCCGCTCCGCCGAAGAGGGACAGAAAGAGCACTCGATGTCGCGTCAGCCAATCCTAAACTACCTCGTCCCCACCGTCGTCGAGCAGACGAACCGTGGCGAGCGGGCCTACGACCTCTACAGCCGTTTGCTCCGCGAACACATCATCTTTTTGGGCACGCCGATCGATGACACGATCGCCAACTTGATCTGTGGCCAGATGTTGTTCCTGGAGGCTGAAAACCCCGACAAGGACATCAGCCTCTACATCAACTCGCCAGGCGGCGAGATCACCGGACTCATGGCGATCTACGACACCATGCACTTCATCAAGAACGACATCACCACGTTCTGCTACGGCCAGGCCGCTTCCGCCGCGGCCGTGCTGCTGGCGGCCGGCACCAAGGGCAAGCGCTTCGCTCTGCCTCACAGCCGGATCCTCATCCACCAGCCCTACTCGGGCGCTGGGGGACAGGCCTCTGACATCGAAATTCAGGCTCGGGAGATCATGCGTATGCGTGAGATTCTCGACGGCCTCTTGGCCCATCACACCGGACAAACCGTCGAGAAGATCTCGAAGGACACCGAGCGTGACTACATCATGGAAGCCAACGAAGCCCGTGACTACGGGATCATCGATGAAGTCCTCACCAGCCGCCAGGCTGTCGACGCCGCGGCCATCGCCCGCTGATTCACCAGAGCACACGAGCAAGGGGACGAGTCAGTGGCCAAATTCGGTGACGGAACGGATCTGCTGAAATGCAGCTTCTGCGGCAAATCGCAGAAGCAGG
>JAYSTV010000192.1:0-3796 GCA_043719425.1 Acidimicrobiia bacterium
ACGAATCAGGAATGCTCATCGGTGGTCCTTGGGGCTCAGAATCTCGTCGAGGTCGGCAGGAACATCGACGTCGTGATCAAGTTCCGGGTCATCGACCACACGCGTTTCGATATCGAAACGGGCGGTGATGTCGAGCGCCTGGCGCTCGTGTCGGGCGAACGAGCCTTCGCCGTAGGCAAACTCAAAGTTCGCCATCACATCGTCGTGCAGAGGAAGCGAGAGGGCGTTGGTGCCGTCGTGACGATGATCCGGCACCAGCGTGATGCCTTCCTCGTGGGCGAGCCACCGGAGGTCACGAGCGAGTGGAAGATCGCTATGCACGATGACGGCTCGCTCCACGCCACGTGCTCGCAATTGCGCCACCGCCGACGACACCGCTGCGTTCAGTCCTTGACCCGCCTCGAGCAACACGGCCAGATCTCGCGAGCGCGCCCAATGCATCACGGCAGGATCATCACAAACGATCGCCACGGGAAGATCGTGGGCGGCGTCGACTACCGCGTTGGCGAAGCGCTGGGCAAGAACGGCGCGCGCTTCGGGACTCAACGCCTCGGACAGACGGCGCTTGGCTTGGGTGAACGCCTTGACCGGGATGAGGACAACGACCGGGCCCAGCGCGCTCTTGGGCTCGATCGTTGGCGGCATGCGCCGACGAACCTAGCTCCACGAGCGCGCTTCTTCGCCTGGTCCAGCGTTGCTCTGCCCCTGGTCGGAGCAAACAGGTCGGGAGACTAGGCCTGGTCCAGCGTTGCTACTGCGGCGGCCGCAGCCTTGCTCGCCACGACACCGGGGCTGGCCTCATCGGTGAGCACGAGTTGGCTCCACTGTTCGTCGGCGGAGAAGGGCATGGCCTTTGGACTGCGACCCATGACTCCGAGGCTCAGCACCGACCCATCTTTCACGCCCCACAGCTGATACGTACGACCGGCCGCGAGCGTCGGCAGAGTGTCGCCCACGATGTAGCCCTCGCCGTCGGCCGCGAGCACCACGTGGCCGAGGTGGCGACCGCCGGTGCTCACCAGTTCCACGTTGCGGGCCGAGGGATCCTTCTCCAACTGCGAGATGCGAACGGCCACCGGCGATGTCGTCTGCAGGCGATTCAGTTCTTCGCGCAGCTGTGACGAACGAGCCCGCTCGATGGCAACATCGGAACGAAGGTCGTTGCTGATCGACTTGGCTGAACGAAGCTCGGCGCTTCGGTTCAGCGCGAATCCGGAGGCGGCGATGGCCACGCAGAGGCCGGCAGCCGCGGCGATGGTCCATGGCCGAGTGGTGGCGATCGTGGTTCCACCGGACAACCACGGGCGACCCCGGGCGCCAGTGGGGGCAAGAAGCTGCGGACGGCGAAATCTCTTCTTGGCAATCGGCTGAACCGGCGTGGGTTCGAGCGGCATGGCGATGCCGGCGGCGATGCGACCCCAGAGGTCAGCCGGTGCTTGGATCACGGCGTTGCCCAATGCGCTGGCGACGATGCGGTGGCTGTCGAGTTCGTCACGCGCTCGTGGCGAGCGGAGGATGTACTCCTCGATCGCCGCTCGCTCCTGCGGATCGTCGACGGCATCGAGGGCATGCGCGCCGAGAAGCTCGTCGAGCTCGGCGTCGGTCCAGCGGCGAACGGCTCGATCGTTGCCCGAGTTGTTGCTGTTGCTGGTGCCTGAGTTGTCGGCAGTGCTGTCGGTGTTCATGTTCCCCATCCAGGAGCAGTCGCTCCCGGTCTCCGGTCGTCGGTGGTTCGTCCGTCTCCGTTGTTCTCGTCGTGGCCGACGTCGTGGAGGTGACGTCGCATCGCCTTCAGTCCCGATCGGATTCGGCTCTTGACGGTACCCTCGGGCTGGCTCAGCATGCTGGCCACCTCGCGATAGCTGTAGCCACCGAAGTAGGCAAGGTCGATCGCCCGTCGCTCAATCTCGGAGAGCGACCCCAGTGCTTGCTGCACGCGGTCGGCCACCGCGAGATCCCAGACCTGCAACTCAAGGTCATACGGTTCGCTCGAACGATCATTCAGTTCGCGATTCTCGCGGTTGGTCCGTGAACTCGATGAGCGGACGGCGTCGACCGCTTTCGTGTGGGTCTTCATCATGAGCCACGAACGAAGCTGCCCGCGAGTGGGATCGAAGCGTTGTGGTTCATTCCACAGCAAGAGGAACACCTCCTGCACCACGTCCTGGGCGACGCTGCGATCGTTGAGCAGTCGGCTGGCCAGGGCGAGGGTGGCGCCGCCATGGCGTCGATACAGCTCGGCCAAGGCCCGTTGGTCGGCGCGGGCCACGGCGACAACGAGCTGCGCGTCGCTGGCACTGGTGTACTCGGGTGAGGTCACGATTGTTCTCCGGAGTGGGGGGACGCTTCGGATGGCGAAAGTCCAGTCTGACCCAAGCCTCAGGGAAGTTTTGAGAAATCGTCATCCGATGGGGATGGAGGTTCCGGAGAGTCATCCGTACCGCAGCTGTCGCTGCATATTCGTTTTGAAAGGAAGTCCACATGAAGAATCTCGCACGGTTTGGCGTCGTCCTCGCAGCCGGCACCCTCGGCCTGTCCACGCTCGCCCTGGCTCCGGCACAGGCGGCCAAGAAGAAGGTTCCGACGAAGTCGTCAAAGGCCGCGTTGAAGGACATTGTTGACACTGCGGTTGGTGCTGGTTCGTTCAAGACGTTGGCGGCGGCGCTCACGGCGGCGGATTTGATCCCGACGTTGAAAGGTGCGGGTCCTTTCACGGTGTTCGCGCCGACTGATGCGGCGTTTGCGAGGATTCCGAAGGCGGAGTTGGATGCGATTTTGGCCGATAAGAAGAAGTTGACCGACATCCTCACCTATCACGTGGTTGCTGGTGCAGTGCCGGCCGCCACGGTCTTGACGTTGGACGGCAAGTCGGCCAAGACGGTCAACGGTGCTGAGGTGAAGATCTCGATCGTTGGCGGCAAGGTTGTTCTCAACGGCAACGTGAATGTCACGGCAGTCGACGTGAAGGCATCGAACGGGATCATCCACGTGATCGACACCGTCCTCCTGCCGCCGGCCGCCGCGCCCGCTCCGACGACCACGGCCGCCCCAGTGTTGAAGGACATTGTTGACACTGCGGTTGGTGCTGGTTCGTTCAAGACGTTGGCGGCGGCATTGACTGCTGCGGATTTGATTCCGACGTTGAAGGGTGCGGGTCCTTTCACGGTGTTTGCGCCGACGGATGCGGCGTTTGCGAAGATTCCTAAGGCGGATCTCGATGCGATTTTGGCTGACAAGAAGAAGTTGACGGAGATCTTGACTTATCACGTGGTTGCTGGTGCGGTGCCGGCGTCTGTGGTGGTAACCCTTGATGGGAAGTCAGCCAAGACGGTGAATGGTGCTGAGGTGAAGATCTCGATCGTTGGTGGCAAGGTTGTGTTGAACGGCAGCGTGAATGTCACGGCGACGGATGTCAAGGCGTCAAACGGCATCATCCACGTCATCGACACCGTTCTCCTTCCCCCGCCGGCCGCTCCGGCTGCTGTCGCCGGTGGCAAGACCATTGTCGATGTGGCTGCCTCGGCCGGGTCGTTCAAGACACTGCTGGCCGCCGTTGATGCCGCCGGTCTCACGGCCACACTTCGCAGCGCCGGTCCGTTCACGGTGTTCGCTCCCACCGACGAGGCGTTCAACCTGCTCCCGAAGGAGACGGTGGCCTTCCTGTTGAAGCCCGAGAACAAGAAGGCCCTCACCGACATCCTCACCTTCCATGTGGTGCCGGGTTCGGTCAATGCTGCCAAGGTTCTGTCGTCACATGACCTTCCGACCGTGAATGGCAAGCGTTCGCTCATCAACG
>JAYSTV010000193.1:0-9216 GCA_043719425.1 Acidimicrobiia bacterium
CAATGTGTCGTGGCCGACATCGAAGTGCTGGGGCCGATGGGGGCCACGCGCTATTCGAACTCGATGGACCCGAAGGTGTCGAAGTACTCGCGCCAGCTGACGATTTTCCCGTCACGAAGCTCCACGATGATGGCGTCGGGGGTGACGCTTCTGGCCATATCGCGACGCCGGGAGCAGTGCCACGACCACTCTATGGCCAGCCAATTTCCGTCCGGTGAAGCAATGAGCGCGGTGAGTTCCACGTGGAGGTCGGTGAGAACTTTGTGCCATCCCCGGATGGTTTCGGCGATGTCGCTTGCGGCGATACGAACGCCGCGAGGCGCGGTGAGTTCCCCATCGGCGCACCAGTCTTCGGCGGCTCCAACATCGTCGCGATTGTTCTCCCACATCGAGATCTGGCGCCGGACAAGGGCGAGTTGATCGGCCGTGAAGTTTCCTCGAGGCGTCGTTTCATCCATTTTTTTGTATCCGATCGCTAGGTGTTGACTGCTCATCGTGCGGCGAGCGGTCGTTCGGTGAGGTTGGCCGCCTCGACGACTTCTTGGTAGCGGGTGGGGTCGAGGTCCATGATGTCGATGCCCGAAATTCCGGGCATCTCCTTGAGGTGCTCGATCTGCTCGATGCAGATTCGTAAACCCTCCTCGCGACGCTTGCCCTTCGGGGCACCGTCGAGGCGCTTGATCAAATGCTCGGGAACCACCACACCGGGCGTGTTGTTGTTCATTCCTCTTGCCATGGTTGGACCCGCGAGGGCGCCGACGGACACGAGGATGTAGATCTTCTGGTCGAGGCCCAGGTCGCGTACTTTGTGCATGAAGTCGGCGAACAAGTCCATGTCGTAGACGACCTGGGTCACGGCGAAGTCGATGCCGGCGGCGACCTTGGCGGCGAGTCGATGCGGTCGGAACTCGAGGGGGGCCGCCGTTGGTTCGGCCCCTGCGCCAATGAGCACGTTGGGGGCCACATCGAGCAGTCGGCCGGACAGCAACGTCGCCTCATCGCGAAGGTGACGGGCCGTGTCGATCCAGCTGACGGCATCGAGGTCGAAGACCGGTTTGGCGGCCGGATGGTCGCCGATCGCCGGATGGTCTCCCGTGAGGCAGAGGACGTTCTTCATCCCGAGCGCCGCCGCCCCCAGCAGGTCGGCCTGGAGCATGTTGCGGTTGCGGTCGCGACACGTCATATGGAGAATTGTTTCGACCCCGATTTGCTCGATCAGCGCCGCCATCGCTAGTCCGCACATGTGGGGCGAAGCGAGCGAGTTGTCGCTGATGTGGACGGCGTCGAGCACGCCGGTGAGCGGTTGTACTCGGGCGAGAACAGTGGTGGCGTCGCTGCTGTCCGGAGGGTTGATCTCGGCCGTCACCACGAAGCGTCCGGCACGCAGCATCGACTCGAATCGTGCACCCTGGCGGACCGGTCGAAGATCCCGGTCGGGGGTGTCGGCGACGGTGCGCGGATGCCTCGGGTCGCCGAAAAGGGCGGCGAACGGTTCGCCGGTGGACCAATCTCCGGGGGGAGCGGGATGGTTCGCGGCACCGGGGCGCGCCGCGATCGTCTCGGCCCAGACGCACATCCGCTTATCGACTTCGCAGGTACCGTCCAGCGCCACACCGCCGCATGGTCCATTCGTCATCGATTTGGGGCATTCAAGGAGGCGTTCGGCCACGGGTAGGAGGTAAGGCGACTGGTGTTTCATGTTCGATTCCTTTGTTCAAAGAGTTCAGAATCGGAACGGTCAGCTGAGCTGAACGCAATGCACACGCAAGTCGTTTCCGGTCGACGCAGCGGGCCATGAGTCGTCGAGAACTACTCCTTCACCGCGCCCGCGAACGACAGCGATCGGCCGATCGTGCGGGAGATCACGGCGTAAAGAAGGACGGCAGGGACCGAGTAAATAATGGCGAACGCGGCGACGCGTCCGAAGTACACGCCGCCGAGGCTGTTGAAGTAGTTGTAGATCGAAACCGAGGCGGTCTGCTTGTCGGAGCTGGAAAAGAGAATAAAAGGCACGAAGAAGTTCCCCCAGTTCCCGATGAACGCGAAAATGAACAGGACGATCATTCCGGGCCGCACGAGCGGCAGGAGGACCCGAGTGATCACCTGCAGCGTGCTGGCTCCGTCGACGCGTGCTGCCTCCTCGAGGGAGACGGGCACACCGTCGATAAAGTTTTTCGCCAGCCAGATGGCAAACGGCAGCGACGTGGCCCCCATGAACACGGCGACCGCCGCGCGCGAGTCGATCAGATTGAGCTCGGCGAACAACCGGTAGGTGGGGATCATGATGGCCAAGATCGGTAGGCCACTCGTTATCAGGATCAGATAGAGGAACGGCATCTTGAACCGCAGCTTGTACCGCGAAAGCGGGTACGCACACAGGGTGGCGGCGACCACGGTCACGATCGAGGCCGTAACCGAGAGCAGAACGCTGTTGAGCAGTGGGCGGATGACTTGGTCCCACGAACCCATGCGCCGGAAGTTGTCCAGGCTCGGCTTGGTAGGGATTTCGAATCCCAGCTGCGCCACGCGGTTGAACGAGGCAGTAACCATCCAGAGCATCGGCCCGAGGAATGCCAGCATGATCACGACGAGTGCGGCGTTGGCACCCACTCTCGCCCTTTTGCTCTGACGATGACGGTGTTCCACTCTATTCCCCCTTTCCCGGTCGTAGGGCGAGCACATAAAGCAGAGAAAGCAGTCCACCCAAGCCGAGAAGTACAACCGAAATGGCCGTCCCGTAGCCGAGCTCTCCGAACTGGAATGCCTTGTGGTACATCAGCATCGGCAGCGTCTCGCTCTCGTTGCCCGGGCCGCCACCGGTGAGCACGAAGATCATCGTGAAAACTGACATCGTCGGCAGCGTGATGAGCATGAGGTTGGTGAAAGCGGTTCGGCGGAGTTGCGGCGCCACGACATAGCGGAGCACGCGTGTGTAGCTGGCGCCGTCGATCTCGGCGGCGTCGATCAATTCCTCCGGTATGTCGCCCAGCGCGGCCGAGTAGACGAGCATGGAAAACGCCGTGGCCCGCCAAATGTCCGCCAGAATCACCCCGATCATCGGCTGGTTTACCAGCACCTGTTGCTGCGGCAGATGGAAGAACCGGAGCACGACGTTGAGCACGCCGTTCTCGTTCAGGAACGAGGTCCACATGAAGCCGGGGACGATCTCGGGGAACACGTAGGCCGCAAGCACCGTGATCCCCACCGATGTCCGGATCAGCCGACCGCGCTTTTGCATCAATAGGGCCAGCGCTAGGCCGAGCAGATTCTGGCCGATCAGGGCCGACCCGATGACGAAGATGAGGGTGAGCCAGACCGCTTTCGGGAAGTCATCGGACCCGAACAGCTTGGTGAAGTTCTCGAGCCCGACGAACTTGGGTTGTTTGGCCTCGATACCGGTGAGGCGGGTGTTCGTCAGCGACAGGTAAACGGCGTACCCGATCGGGACGGCCAGAAACGAGCCGAGGAGCACAATCGCCGGCGCCATCGGGATCGCCCAGCGTGCGCTCCGGCGGACGGAGCCCTTTCGGACCCCGTCCGCCGTAGCTGGTGACCTCACCTAGCGCGTCTTCGCATAAGTCCCTGCGACGTCGACAACGCGCCGGTTGGCGGTGGACGCTTCACGCAGGGTTCGCTCGACATCACAGGGACTTACGACTCAGTGCGCTAGCCGGCGAAGTTGTCTTTACCGACGACTCCGGGCATCTCGGCGTTGTACTTGTCGGCGGCCTCTTTCGGCGAGAGCTGGTTGAAGGCGACCTTCTCGACGATGTCGGAGAGCAACGCCCAGTTCTTGTCGGACTGCTCGGTGCTAGGGATGTACTTGGCGTACTGCAACATCGAGCTGAATTCTTTGATCGTCGGCCGATCGGCGTAGGTCGGGTCGGCCGCCACATCGCTGCGTATGGCCAGCTGTCCGGAACGCAGCGAGAAGCCGACCGAGATTTCCTTGTTGCTGGCGAACTTGATGAAATCCATAGCCAGGTTCGGGGACTTGGTTCCCTTGACGACAGCGAAGCCGCCGCCTTTGTAGCCAATGGTCACCTTGCCGCCGGGCTTCTGCGTCGGCATCGTGGCGATGCCGAGACGATCACCCCACTCGGTCCATTCGTTCGGTCCGCCCTTGACCCAAGCGAACGACATCCAGTTCCCGTCGGGGACGAACCCGAGCTTGGATTCCTTCATCCACGGGCCGATGAACGACCAGACATTGGGGCTCAGCACGTCGGCCTTCTTGGCGGTCAGACCGTCTTTGTACATGTCCTGCATGAACGTCATCGAGTCGACAAAACCCGTGCCGGCTGGCAGCCATTTGTTCGTCGTGAAGTCGAACAGCGAATCGCCCGTTCCGTAGAGGAGTGGGAGGAACGTCTTGCCAATCGCGTCGATCGCCCCCGACGCCTTTCCGGCGTAGAGGTGGGCAGGAATGGCGCCCGGCACCTTGGCCTTGATGGTCTCGGCGGCCGTGCGGAGGTCGGCCCAGGATTGCGGCTCCCACTTCTCGGGGAGGCCGGCCTTGGCGAAGACATCTTTGTTGTACCAAATACCGATGTCATTGGAGGCTTGCGGGATGTAATAGGTCTTCCCGTCGAAGGCCTTCGCTCCTTCACGGATGGCCTCCGGGTACATCGACTTCCAATCAGCCCAGGAATCGATGGCCGAGTCGATGGGCAACAGGTAGCCGGCCTTCACGTCGGCATCCACGAAGCCTGCGGTCGTTGGGATGATGTCCGGCAGATCCTTGCCGGACTGGAGCCGAAGCTGCGTCTTGGTGCGGAAGGCATCGTCGGCGGCGACCTCGGACTGCAGGTTGATCTTCACGCCTGGGTGGGCCGCCTCGAAACCGGTCTTGGCCGCCTGAAGGGTGGCCTCGGGCTCGGGCCAGTCGCCGGTCTTGTTGTAGCTGATCGTTAATTCCTGCGGTTCGTTGGACACCGGAACGGCGGCTTCGGTGACGGCGGCGGCCGCCGCAGTTTCGGCGGCGGCCTGCGTTTCCGCAGTCGGGGCGGCGGTTTCGGCTGCTGCTGCCGTGGTCTCGGTAGCGGCTTGCGTCTCGGCGGCGGTCACTGTGGTGTCGCTTGACTTCTTGTCTGAGCTACAGGCAACGAGGCCGAGAACGGCGATGAGCGATGCGGCCGCTCGCAAACGAATCGATGATCGATGCATTGGTTCTCCCCGGAAAGGTGAGCGTCATGCTGTTTGCCAGACGCTTTGCCGAGTATGGCAGCGCGGAGACGATATTGATAGAGCAAATATTTTTCGGGAACGTGTGTTCGTGGTTCCCTCACGTGAAAACCGAAATGAGCGGACTCTGGCGACGAGAGTCACGCAGTATCGGTCGGTCGTTGTCGGGAAAGGGGCCGACTGAAGCAGCTTGCATTTTGATCCAGAAACTACGACGATGACACCCTGTGTATTGATCACATCAATAGAATGGATGTGCCACCGATGAACTACGGAGCGTTTCTCTTTGGCGGTGTTGAGATGCCCGATGCGGGGTCTGGGCCGCCGAAACCCACCGATCGTCGTTCGGACAACGCCACGTGCTGGAAGGCGACACTCGACTACATCGACGCGGCCGTCGAGGCTGAGCGTCTTGGCTACGAAAGTTTTTGGACGACCGAACATCATTTTCAGTTCGAGGGTTACGAGGTGATCCCGAACGGAATATTGATCTCGGCCTGGATTGCCGCCCGCACACGAACACTTCGCCTTGGGACGATGTTCAACGTCGTCCCTCAGTGGAACCCGTTGCGACTCGCCGAAGACTTTGCCACCATGCACAACCTGTCTGGCGGTCGGGGGATTCTCGGCGTCGGGCGGGGCACGGTTCCTCGTGAGCTCCTCCATCTGAATAACGACCGGATCTCGGTCGGGTCGCCCGACGACGCGTCGGCCGCCGAGGATGCTCGCAATCGAGCCTGGTTCGAAGAAGCGATGGAGATCGTGCGACGAGCACTGTCATCGGAATGCTTCTCGTTCGACGGTTCGTACTTCACGATTCCGAGGCCGGAAATCTCGGACCGCGGCGCTACCGTGCAGACGCTCACGCTCGTTCCTCGGCCGATCTTTCCCTACGAAATCTGGCAGGCGGTGACCAGTCCAACAACCGTCGAATATGTTCCCATCGTCGGTCACGGTGCAGTGTTCTGGAATCAACATCCGCAGTTCATCCACCGAATGTGGGATCGCTACGGCGAGCTCTTCGAAACTCATCACGGATCCGCTCTCGGACCGGGGGACAAGCGAATGCTGGTGGTCTCGGTTCGAATCGAAGACACTCACGAGGAGGCCGTGAACTCCGCCCGCCCCGGACATGACGAATTCTGGAAGTTTCTTGGGCCCTACGGTTGGAGTCGTGGCTACAAAGGGGCCGATGGGAAACCGGCGCCACCCGGACTGATTCCGACACTCGAAGAGTCGATGGAGCAGCAGACGATCCTGGTCGGGACACCGGAAGGCGTAGCCGAGGGCATCGAGAGATTCAGGACACTTCTCGGCGTCGAGAACCTGACGATCTTTCCGCATCTCATCGGTGATCCCTACCCCAAAGCCGTTGAGCAGATGGATCGATTCATGACCGAGGTCGTGCCCCTGGTCGGGTGATACGTCTGTCGTTCGGGCAGAATGCCAACGTGCGATCTGGAGACAACGCTGATTGGACCAACCTCGGCGAGTCGATCCGGGAACGGAGATTCTCGAAGTCGTTGACTCTTGTTGAGGTTGCGGCAAAGTCCGGGCTTTCCCAGCCGTTTCTTTCGCAGGTGGAAAACGGTAAGGCGAGACCATCGCTCGTCTCGCTCCGCCGAGTTGCCGATGCTCTCGACACCACCCCTCAGGCGTTCTTTCGAGGTTCGGCCAACCAGGACACCTTGCCGTCCCTCGTTCGAGGGAACAACGTTCGCATGCTTGATGTAAACGGCGGCTTGCCGGAGTCGCAGTGCCATCTTCTTCTCCCCGGGCTAGCCCCCTTTCATCTGCTCGAATTTGATGGCCTCCCGTCGGAGCACGTCGAGTACTTTCAGCACGAAGGCTTCGAGGCGGTATATGTCATTGCGGGTCGCGTTGAGATCGATATTTCAGCGGATCTGACCACGCTCGCTCCGGGTGACTCCATGTCGTATCCGGCGAGCCTCCCGCACCGCGTCCGGTCGGTTGGGAAGAGACGCGCCCGGGTTCTTCTCATCGAGACGATGCTCGCCGCCACGCGCGACCCCTGCTCCGCCGAGCACGTTCGGTAGCAAAGAGCGTGAAAGCGCTCCGTTCGCACCGGGTCGAACGTCGGCGTGCCGAAGTCGCGTTCCCGGCGCGAGTATGTGTTTTCTTCCGCGCCGAGGAGGCATTGTGCAAGATGTGATGATCGAAACGATCGAGCGCACGCGAGTGGTCACGATCAATCGGCCACAGGTGCGCAACGCGGTCGATCGCGATGCCGCCGACCGACTCCACGACGCCTTCGTTGACTTCAATGCCGATGACGGAGTCGACGTGGCGGTCCTCACTGGTTCCAACGGGGCGTTCTGCGCCGGCGCTGATCTCAAAGGGGTCAGTGATGGCCGCGGCAATCGCGTCGTGGCCGACATCGATGTACGCGGACCGATGGGCCCCACGCGCCTGCGCCTCGCGAAGCCGGTCATCGCCGCGATCGAAGGTCATGCCGTGGCCGGTGGGCTCGAACTCGCGGTTTGGTGCGATCTTCGAGTGGCCGCAGCCGATGCCACCTTTGGCGTCTACTGCCGACGGTGGGGCGTGCCCCTCGTCGATGGCGGCACGTTTCGCCTCGCTCGCCTGATCGGACAGTCGCGGGCCATGGATCTCGTGCTGACCGGTCGCGGCGTCGGTGCCCACGAAGCCATGACTATGGGTTTGATCAACCGAATTGCTGAACCCGGCCACGCCCTAGCCGACGCTTTGGCGTTGGCGGCCGAGCTGTCGAAGTTCCCGCAGCGCTGCCTGCGGTCCGACCGTCAGTCACTCCTCGACCAGTGGTCGCTCGACGAAGACGCCGCCCTGATGCACGAGACGCTGCTCGGCCTGGAGACGATTCGGAGTGGTGAAACCCTCGAGGGTGCTCGCCGATTTGCCGAGGGTCACGGTCGATCAGGCTCCTTCAGCGATCTCTGATCCGGGTCTGCTGGAGCCAGGCAAACACGCTTTCGGCGTTCGTGGGGTCACCCATCGACACGTGCACCTTGGCCGCCCCGGCGCAAGACAGCACTCGCGCCTCGGCGCCCGCTTTGATCTCGACCTCGGCGGCGCGCTCGGCCAGGAGGAACCAACCGACCGTTTCGGCGACGGATGCACCAACGGTCAATAGGCCGTGGTTGGCGAGAACCAGTAAGCGCGCTGAGCATCCGGCCTCGGCGAGCCGGTGGCCGGCGTCGAGGTCGGTCACGTCGAGTTCTTCGCCGAGGAACACCCCTTGGCGGTCGGTGAACGCGCACGCTTCCTGACTCGTCATCCGCAGGGGCCTGGCCAACGCCGCAAACGGCGTGCCGTAGCCGGAATGGGTATGGGCGACGGCAATCACGTCGGGGCGGGTGCGATGGATCGGCGTATGAATGAAGTGCGCCGCTGGATTGATGGAGGCCCCTGGTGCACCATCGACCGGCTCGCCGTTGTCAAGGACACGAACGAGATCGTCGACCCGAGCGTCGGCAAAGGCCACGCCATAGCGAAGGAGCCAGAACGAGTGCTGGTGCTCGGGATCGCGGGCGCTGATGTGTCCTGCGCCGTCGTCACCCCACCCGTAGCTCGCGAAGATGCGGTACCCGTCGACCAACTGCTGTTGGCGGTGAGCTCGCTCGGCGGCAATCGTGTTCATTGCGAGTCACCGAGAGCGGCGTCGACAAACGCGGTCAGCGAAGCGAACCGGTCGGGCACGGTGACGGCAACGGCTGGCGTTGCCCCGGTTCCCGGTCGGTCGCCTCGTCGATCGATCCACACCGACGGCAGGCCGAGCTGTTGGGCCGGACCGTGATCGTGAAACACCGACTGGGCGACGTGGACGAGTTCGTGACGCCCGAGTCCGAGTTCACCGAGTCGATCGAACATCGACTCGAAGTGCTCGTGTCTCGGTTTATAGGCGCGAACATCTTCGGCCGTGATGACGAGATCGAATTCGACGCCTAGGCGTCGGTTGCTGGCGGCGAAGGAGGCTCGGTCGACGTTGGACACAACGATCAGTTTGTACCGTTCCCGCAATCGACGCAGCGC
>JAYSTV010000194.1:0-3795 GCA_043719425.1 Acidimicrobiia bacterium
GAAACGCTGCGAACTGGCGGGCCATTCAGCATTGCGATTCCGAGTGAAGAAGCGTTTGCCGAGCTACCGACCGGAACGCTCAGTGCACTGGAGGCAGACAACGCCGAACTCGTACGAGTGTTGAGCTACCACGTTGTTCCCGGGTTGATCAACGCCGACTCGGCAGGGTCGGGCCCAGCACCAACACTCGAAGGTTCCACGATCGAACTCGTGTTCACCAAGACGAGCGCCACCATCAACGGAGCAGCAATACTCACCGCCCCGCGATTGACCAGTAACGGTGCCTATGTCGTGATCGACAAAGTCCTCCAACCACCCAAACCGTGACCACGACCAGGCCGCTGCGTGCGTCGAACATCTCCCACCAGCTACCTAGCGGAGCGGCGCCCACCATTCGGCAATCTGGGCGGCGAAGCGCTTGGCGTAGCGGGCGGTCAGTTCGTCGGCATCGACCGGAACGTCCTGCGATGCGGTCGCCGGCAATCTCGACGCACCCTGGACCGGATCGACCCATTCGAGGCGCATCCCTTCGATACAGCCTCCCAGCAGAGGCGATGCCACCTCGTGATGGTCGCTCGTCTGGTGGGCGATGAAGTCGAGGAAACTGTCGAAGGCGAGGAGCGTGTAGTACGTCCGCGGTTCACCGCCCCTCCAATATCCATATGCGCGCAGATGAGGCTCGGAGGCGTGTGACGCGGCGTGCATCGTTCGCGCAACGGCTTCGAACTCTGACTCTTTGCCTGGGCGAACAGTGATGTGGGCCAAAATTGTTGCCATCGGTGCTCTCTTTCGTTCGGTGGAGTTCAGCCTCGGCCGACGAATCCCCACTCGCCCATGATCTGCACTTCGGTGGCGCTTCGTGCCGCCAAGAGTGCTGCACCACGAACGGAGAGATCGTCATCGCCGGCGGCGATGACAGCTTCGAGTGAACAGGAAAATGCCTCTCCTGCCAAGCTGTACACCGTCGCTACGTCGTCGAGGTGAAGGCTTGACCCTGGGCCGCGGCCAAGGTCCGCCAGCGCAGCGGAGACTGCGAGCGCCGTCGGATGCGCAGCCAGCGTGTCGCAGGCAAACGATTCCATCGCCGCAGTTTCGTCGCGCATCCAGGCGATCTCGTGGGCCGAACGGGTGGCGACGTTGCGCAGAACGTTCTCAACCATCTGTACGCTTATCTTCCCGGCCTCGCTCGTGACTTCGGGACCGATGACTTCAAGAAGTTCGCGACTGCAATCAAGGAGGATCTGTTCGGAACTCGGTCGAACGATCATGACGCGGCTGCTACTTGCTCGTGCAATGCCCGCAGTGCATCGATCGGTTCGGCCAGCGCGCTACACGCGCCGACGAAGTTCATGTGGCCAACCGTGGCGGCGTTGATGTTGTACGTCGTCATGATGCCGCTGTTGGTTCCTTCACCCATCGCGCTCGCCGCTTGCACGACACCGCTGAACACCTTGACCGCCGACACCACGGAGAAGTAGCCAATCGTTGCTTGATTGACGTGAAGGTCCGACGCTCCGGTCCGTTCTCGATACCGAGCGAGAAACCCCTCCGGGTCGGCTCCATAGAGTCCCGGACCGGCGGCCGCGGAGTAGGTGACGTACCACCCGAGATCCTCACGGGGATCGCCAATGTGGGCGAACTCCCAGTCGATCAGGCGGTGACCACCATCGGCGGGACCCACGAGGATGTTGGCCGGTTGCAGGTCACCGTGTTGCAACGCCAACGGCATGGGCGGGGGCCGATGGGCGTTGAGCCAAGCGGCCAGGTAGCGCATCGTTGGATTCGACTCGGACAACACCCTCTCGTTGTCCGCCCACGCGTTGTTCGTCGCGGTCAGATAGGTGTCCCAGTCCATCGGCCTCGGCAACGACGGAACCTTCTCGAGATCAACTCCGGGCACCGTGGCAATCGTGTCGACGAAGGCGTCGCGGATCGCCAGTACCCGAGGATCATCGAGAGGCACGCCAGCACTCACGAGATAGTTGAGCTGCGCCTGCAACGACGGGCCTTCGCAGAACTCAAGCACGATGGCCTTGGTGCCGAGATGGGCGCCCGTGGCGTCGTAGTGAAGCGCCGCCGGCATCAGTATCTCGGCAACGGACGAAAGGCTTCGCAGCACCGCCCACTCGGCGTCACGATCGGTGACTAACAACGTCTTGTCGGCTGGCGGATCGCCACGGAGGGCGAGGGTTTGTGAGGTGCCGTCGCTCCAGTCGACCTCGGCGCGCGCCATGATGCGGCTGTAGCCACCCGTCATCAGCGCGTAAGAACGAACCGTGGCGGTCACGTCAGGTCGAACCGTGGCCAGAAAGCTAGCGAGCCGACCGGGCATGGCGTTGAGGTCATTCATCATGCCAACTGCCCTCCGGCGAACCAGCGATCGAACATCGGCGCAATGGCCGACCAAACGAGCTCGACAATGAGGCCGCTCGGTGGAACGACATAGGTGAACGCGCCGAAGCCCTCCTCGGGCGATTTGCCGGCAGCGGCCAGCGTCCAACCCTTGGCCATGAGCGCGCTCGTCTCGGCCGCCACATCGTCGACCCACACCCCGGTGTGATGGATACCGGGCTCCTGGCGGCCGTCCCAGATCGAGCCGGACGCGCCCTGCAGAAGCTCAACGTGTTGCGGTCCCTCGGCCGAATAGGTGAAGCGCAGTGGCACCGTGGTCGACCCCGTCGCCGGGGTCCACACGGCCTGCTCACGTTCCTGCACCGAACACCAGCTCAAACCGAGCGACTCCCCCATCTCCGACATGGCCGCATCGAGGTCCGGCACCCGAACGCCTATATGATAAGCGCGCGTAAAATCGACGGTCACGGCGCGGCTAGCGGCTCAAGATGGTGACGCCCGAGATTCCCGGCGCGCCGTAGACGTGCGTGTAGGCGGTCTTCGGGTCGTTGGGGACCTGACGCTCACCGGCATCGCCGCGGAGCTGCAAAACGTTCTCATAGACCTGGCGTAGCCCCGAGGCTCCGATCGGCTCACCGTTGGCGAGACAGCCGCCGTCGGTGTTCACCGGAATGCGACCGTTGATCTCGGTCTCGCCGTTGGCCAGCATGTGCTCCTGCTCCCCATGCTCGCAGAAGCCGTTTTCGGCCATATGCATGATTTCGGCGCCGGCTTCGGTGTCCTGCAGCTGGGCAAGGTCGATGTCCCTCGGGCCCATACCGGCCATTTCAAACGCCGCCTTCGAGGCGTCCACCGTCGGGCCGGCGTTGTGTTCAAGCGCAATCGATGGGGCGAGGACTTCGAAGCTCCCGAACTTCCGCGAGCGCACAACGGCGGCTTTCAAGAACACGGGACGATCCGTGTACTTATGAGCTTGGTCACCTCGACAAAGAACCAGCGCCACGCCGCCCTCGCCCGGGTTGCAGAACATGTACTGGGTAAGCGGGTAGGACAGCATCGGCGAGGCCAGCACTTCTTCCTCCGACAGGGGCTTGCGGCGCCACGCCATGGGATTCAGCGCACCATTGCGGAAGGCCTTGGCACCGATGCGGCCGAGGCTGGCGTTCGTGATTCCATAAGTGTGCATATAACGGTTGATCTTCATGCCGAAGAATTGAGTGGTGAGAGCGAGGCCCGACGAGCCATACCAGTCCATGCCCTTCGTCTCGACACGAAACGCTCCGCGCTCGTGCTTGTCGAAGCCGATGGCAATGCCGATATCGGACATACCGGAACGAATGGCGCTGTAGGCGCTGAACAACGCCGAGCCACCCGTGGCGCAGCCGTTGGCCACGTTGATGAATTGGAGTCCGGTGAGGCCAAGCTTCGACACCATGGTGTCGG
>JAYSTV010000195.1:0-3793 GCA_043719425.1 Acidimicrobiia bacterium
TCCAATCGACCGTCGAGCAAGCCGGCGTCGGGGCGTCCAGCCGTGGCCGGCAGCGGTCGGCCGGCAACAACGGCAGGTGGACGGCCGGGAGCGCCATCCAACCGCCCGAACGGAAGCGGTGCCGCTCGCCCGGCCGGGAGTGGCCGACCCGCCGGGACCGATCGTCCGGGTGGCGTTTCGTCACGTCGCTCGGGCTACTCGCGCTAGCGACGGCTCATGACCGCCGAGCGCGGCGTCGGCAAAGACCGCCCAGGCAATCATGGCGGCCTTGATCACCACTGCGGTGACCGAGGGGTCATCGGTCGGGAACAGTGCGTCGAAGCGAGCGGCCCGCTCTCGAACGGGGGCGAACGGAAACGACTCGCTCGGAGCCGAGAGTGCCACCACTCCGTCGAGGACGATGGCCACGGGCGAATCGTCCAGGTCGACCGAATCACCCTGCTCCAATCGTTCGACCCGCCACCTCGGGCGACCGATACCCCGACCGCGCCGGACCATAAGGTTCACGTCATCGATTGGTCCTCGCGTGAGCGCGGCGGTTGTCAACACGTCGCCGGAAAACTCGATTGATTCATAGAGACCCACGGCGGCGACGCGCCCGTCGATATCCAGTTTGACGCCCCGGCCCGACGCCACCAGCAGCGCTCGGTCAATTCCTGGCAACACCGAGAACGGTCCATCCTCGTCCACCCGCGCAACGCTGACCCGCCAGGTCCAATCGTCCGCAGTCGGCACGGCCGCCACCTCTCGGGTGGTTCCTCGGCCGTTTGACCACGACATGGATCGGTGAGTATCCGCAGCCTGTCGACGCACCCCTGCAGCCTGGCATCCGCATAGCGTCACGTCGGTGAACGACCGCAACGCCACGACGACGCAACTCATGACATGGGGAGGAATCGCCGGACCTGTTGGCTTCGCCTCGGCGTGGCTTATCGGATCGCTACGCACCGATGGTTATTCGATGCTCAACGATGCCATCAGCCGTTTGGCCGCTGTCGGCGCTGAAACTCGAGTCCTCATGACGTCGGGATTTGTCCTCTTCACCGTCGGGGTCTTGGCGTTTGCGCAGAGCCTGCGTCGATTGCTTCCCGGCCGTTCTTGGATGGCCGCTTCGGCGTCGGCTCTGGCCACCCTCGGGGTGGCCATACTGCCCCTTGATCATTCGTCGATCGTCGACGCGCTGCATGGCGTGGCGGCGACCGCAGGCTACGTGACCCTGGCGGCGACCAGCCTGATGGCCGCGTCTTCGTTGCGAAGCATCGGCCACGCCCGTGCCGCCTTCATGTCACAGACCGCCGGTCTCGTCACCGCGGCCTGCCTGGCGGCCACGCTGCTCGGACCGAACCACGGACTATTCCAACGCCTTGGGGTGAGCGTTGGAGACGCCTGGATCGTGATCGCCGCAGTGACAATCCTGCGAGGAAAGCCACCCGCCGTAGCCTCATTCGATGACTCGCCGGTCCGTCCCTAGTCCTACCCGCGTGCCTCTTCTTCGCGTCGTCCTTCCTGTCCTGCTTCTCGCAAGTATGGGAGTGGCCGATAGTCGAGCGACCGCCGCGGAGTGATCTATGCGCTCGCCCGAATCAAAAAACTGCGAACGAAGATCGCCAAAGCCACTCCGGCAACGGTCATGAATATATTCAATCCATGGACCACGGAAGACGTGGCCAACTTCGACGTGACCGACACGAAGAACGCGTACCTCGACACCATGACGACCCTCGCCAGCGCGTGTGGGACCAAGATCCGAGTGATCCTTATCTAGACGACGGGTGCCGCCTCTTTTCAGAGCGAACGTGCGGTTACTTGAGTCCGAGTGCGGCGCGTTCGTCATCAGTCAGTTTTGACATCGCAGCAGTGCGTGCCGCTTCGGCCGCGGCCTTCTCGGCGGCAGCTCTTGCCGACGCCACTGCTGCTGGATCAGCCATCGGCGTTGCGGTCGTCTTGGCCGGAGCGAACCCGGCAAGTGCTCGAAGGGCGATGTCGAGGCCCATGGTGAGTTCGCCAGCAAGAAACTCCGATGCCCCGTCTCGGCCGGAGAGGTCGATGATCTGATCGCCCAGCGCATCAAGGCCAACGCCGTTGGCATGCGCCGCAAGGGTCACGGCCGTAAAGCGCTGGTAGTCCGCCTCGACCATCGACGAGACATCAACCGCGTCGGCGAAGGCCGACCAGGCAACGGACACAGCAGGGGGAAGGGCCATGCGCTCACCCTACCGAGTGAATAGTTCATCGGGCGGAAACGCCCGGCCATCGAGTCATCTGGCACTATGAGTCCATGGCGTTCCCGACCCTCTCGATGCTGCTCAGCACGCAAGCGGCCCGCAATCCCGACCGTCCGTTTCTGCGCTGGAGCGATCGCGGAAAGACCATGACCTTTGCCGAGGTCGACAACGCCGCGGCGAGGGCCGCTGCCGTCTTGCGATCGTTGGGCATCGAACGAGGTGACCGGGTGGGGCTGCTCGCGCACAATGGGTTGGACTACCTGGTGGCCATGTTCGGGGCATGGCGCCTCGGTGCAATAAGCGCGCATATCAGCGTGATGACAGGCGATGACCTCGCCGAGTACGCCAACGCGTGCACGCCCAAGGTCCTCGTCTACACCCACGATCTTTTCGATGCGGTGGATCGCGATCGCACGTCCATGGCGTCGATCGCTCACTACATCTGCATGGATGGAGCGCAGCCCGGCGCCGCCTCGTGGGGCGAGTTGCTGAACGCGGCATCTCCCCTCGACGAACAGAACACCGATGCTTCGCTACCCGCCCATCTCTCGTTCACCTCTGGCTCCACGGGCAAACCAAAAGGCGCCGTGCTCGCGCATGAGCCAACCGTCCGGGCGAGCGCCTGCATCGCCGAGCGGCTCGAGCTGTCCCCAGATGATCGGACGCTCGGAGCAACGTCCCCGGCGAGTTCGTATGGCTTGGTGGCGCATTGGCTGCCCGGCCTCCACCGAGGCATGTGCGTGGGACTGCGCAAAGCGTGGGATCCGGTGGCGGTCTACGACGACATCACCGACCAGGGGGTGACGTACCTCGCGTCCAACCCTCCTCAGCTCAAGGATCTCCTCGCCGAATCGCGCCGTCGCGGCACTGCGCCAGCTTCGTTGCGGCTCGTGGTGTCCGGTGGAGAAGCCGTACCCTCAGCACTCAAGGCCGCCTACTTCGACGAGCTCGGCGTGAGCTTTTGCGAGAGCTACGGACAGAGCGAGCTCGGTGGATTCGTCGCCCTCGCTCGTCGCCACCGTCCGGTCGACGCGCTCTTTGGCGCAGTCGGCGAGCCGCTACCAGACAAGGACGTTCGTATCCTCGACGAAGCCGGGGCCGAAGTGGCCATCGGTCAGCCCGGAGAGATCTGTATCCGTGGTGGCTACATGTGGGGCTACTGGAACGACCTCGAAAAGACAGCCGAAACTCTCCGTGATGGTTGGCTCCACACCGGTGACTTGGGCGCCATGGCCGCATCGGGTCACGTGACCACGCTCGGACGATACGCCGAGAGAATCCACACCGCCGACGGTCTCGTGCTGCCCCGACCGATCGAGGAGGCGGTGAGCTCACTGAGTCTCGGGGTTCGCCATGTGGCCGTGGTCCCGGCCGCCGACGGCCCACGCGCCGTCGTCGCCCTCTGGCCCGACGCCACACGGGTCACGGCGTCGGAGCTACTCGACGCGTACCGAAACCGACCCGAAGCCGATCAACGACTCATGAGCCTCGTGGTCATTGATGTCATGCCAATGACGTCGACCGGCAAACTCGATCGGGTGGCGCTTCGCCGCGACCACGGCGTGGGA
>JAYSTV010000196.1:0-1548 GCA_043719425.1 Acidimicrobiia bacterium
GCGGCAATGACCGACGGCACGTGTCTCGGCGTGGCGGCGGCGCGGACCTTGGCCCGGATTTCGGCCCGGAGATCGTCGGTGAGCATCGCTCCGTCGCAGAGTCGCACAAGCAGGACAATGCGCGTGTCGTTGTCCCACTGTTGGCCAAACACGAGTGATTCGATCACCTCCGGAATCTGTTCGACGGCGCGATAGATCTCGGCCGTGCCGATCCGCACGCCGCCCGGATTGAGGGTGGCGTCGGACCGACCGTGCACGACGATCCCGCCGTGGTCGGTCCACGACGCAAAGTCACCCTGGGCCCACACGTCGGGAAAGCGCTCGTAGTACGCGGCGCGATACCGGCTTCCGTCGCCATCGTTCCAGAACCCGAGCGGCATCGACGGAAAGCTTCGTGTGCATACCAATTCACCGGCGCCGGCATCGTGGTTGAGATGCTCAGCCGACGGTCCGAGTACGTCAATGGCCATGCCCAGAACGGGCCGCTGGATCTCGCCGGCCCAGACCGCGCCGGTGGGATCACCCCCAACGAAACAGCCGCACAGGTCGGTGCCGCCGGAAATCGACGCCAGATGAACGTCGGCCTTCACATTCTCATAGATGTAGTGAAACCCTTCGGGCGACAGCGGTGAGCCCGTGGAGCAGATCGTTCGCATTGACGCGAAGCCGTGGCTGTCAATCGGCCGGAGACCCGCCTTGGCGCATGAGTCGATGAACTTGGCGGAGACGCCAAGCAGCGTCAAACGTTCGCGCTCGGCGATCTCGAAGAGCACCTGGCCGGTGGGGTGGAACGGCGAGCCGTCGTAGAGCACCGCCGTTGCTCCGCTGGCGAGAACCGAGGCCAACCAGTTCCACATCATCCAACCCGCGGTGGTGAAGTACATGATCCGATCGCCGGTCGAGATGTCACACTGCAACTGATGTTCCTGGAGATGCTTGAGCAACACCCCGCCGGCCCGATGGACAATGCACTTCGGCTTCCCCGTTGTCCCCGACGAATAGAGGATGTACCACGGATGGTCGAACGGTAGGGGTGTCGTGGTGAGCGCCGCATTCGCGTGTGGCGCGATCCAGTCATTGAAGTCCGTGGTGTTGGCGGCGCGAGGGGAATCTCCCAGGTGGCCGACCACGACCACTCGTCGCAAGGTAGGCAGCGCGCGTACGATCTCTTCGAGGCGGTCCGCGAGTTCGAACCGCTTTCCACCGTAGAGATAGCCGTCGGCGGCAATGAGCACCTTCGGCTCGATCTGGCCAAAGCGATCGGTGACTCCAGCGGCCCCAAAGTCGGGGGATGACGACGAGAACACGGCCCCGATCGACGCAGCCGCCAGCATCACCACGATCGTCTCCGGGATGTTCGGCAACCAGGCGGCAACTCGGTCCCCGGGTTCAACACCATCAGCGCGCAGAGCATTGGTGGTCGCCGCCACCATTGAACGAAGTTCGTCCCAACTGAGAGCACGCCGGTGCCCTCGCTCGTCGAGAGCGACGAGCGCCTCGCCTTCGCCGGTCGTCGCCAGGAACGTGTCGACGACGTTGAGCGTTGCG
>JAYSTV010000197.1:0-1548 GCA_043719425.1 Acidimicrobiia bacterium
ACCGGAGCCCAAGGCGCAACCGGTGCGCAGGGAGCCTCTGGCAGCGCGTTAGTCGGGGTAACGGTCACCCAGGTCGCGGGAACGGCGGGTGCGATCGCAAACAATGTGCTCGGGACCGCCACGGCTTCCTGCTCCACCGTGAGCGCTACGGCCAAGGCCATCGGGGGCGGCTTCGACCTCGTAGGGACCAACGCCGCCGTCACCCAAAGCAAGCTCAACGGTGCTCAGGGCTGGACGGTCACTGCGAGAGGTGGTACCACAACCATATTGCAAGCGTTCGTCATCTGCGTGTCTTGACGGGCGGCGTACCCAGGCCCGAATCACGGGCCGAGTGAATAACTAGCCAATCGAGAGCGGCATCGGCTCCGGCCGGTGCCGCTCTCGAGTAGTCCTCGGAAGGCCGCGCACAGCGAACGTCGAGTTTGATATTGTTAGCGCTTGAGCGGGGCATGCAAGGTACTTTCAGGATCCCGCAGTGCCGCCGCGACGGTGATGAAGCGATGAGCGGGGAGCGGGAATGGCTGAAAATAGCCTTATAACGGTGGTGCTGTTGGGCCATCCGGAGCCGGACAGTGAGTTTCAGCTTCGGGTCGCCTCCGCCTCGGCAACGGTGGCTGAGACATTCGCTACCCATTGGTTTGCCGATGACAGCGACCTCGCCCGGATTCTGGTCGATACCCGTCCGCAGGTGATTTTCACGTTCGGCAAAGAAAAGAGCTTCGCCAACCTGTTGGCGTCGTCGATCGATGTGCGGCGACGCTGGGTTCACTTCGACGTATCACCGAGTTGGGCCGATCTGGCATCGCGGGTACTGGCCGTGTATGTCGATGTCACCACGAACGATCGGTTTCGAAATCTGCCTATGGTTTCGGTTTTCACGCCGACCTATCAGACCGGGGATCGGCTTCGTCGGCCGTACGAATCACTGTTGGCGCAGACCTATGCGAATTGGGAATGGGTCGTCTACGACGATTCGCCCGACGACGATACGTTCGAGCGCCTTCGAGAAATTGCTCGCTCAGACGACCGGGTTCGCATCTTTCGTGGTGACGGAAACTGGGGTTCGATCGGCGAAGTGAAGCGCCGGCTCTGCGGTCTGGCGCGCGGCGCGATTCTGCTTGAGCTTGATCATGACGACGAGCTGACACCGGGGTGCGTCGGAAGCGTTGTTGAAGCCTTCGAACGTTTCCCCGACGCCGGATTCGCCTACACCGACTGCTCGGAAATGTTCGATGACGGAGAGCCCGCCGGCTACCCGGAAGGTTGGGGTTTCGGGTACGGCTCCTACCGCTGGGAGCGGTACAAAGACAAGGACCTTCTCGTCACGAACTATCCGCCGATCAACTCCAAGACCATCCGCCACATCGTCGGCGTGCCCAATCATGTACGGGCCTGGCGGCGAAGTGCCTACGAAGCCATCGGCGGCTATCGCCCCGAGGCCTTTGTGGCCGATGACTACGAAATCCTCATCCGCACCTTTCTCCACACGCGCATGGTCCACATTCAGCGCTTCGGCTACCTCCAGTACATCCGGCGCGACGGCGGGAA
>JAYSTV010000198.1:0-3778 GCA_043719425.1 Acidimicrobiia bacterium
GGTCGCGAAACAACCGAAGGTCAAGCATCGGGCTCGTCGTCCGGAGTTCAACCGCCACGAGGGCCAGAAACGAGGCGAGCCCGGCCGCACTGGTGGTCAGGACCTCGGTGGATCGCCATCCTGCGACGGACCGCGCGACAGTGCGTAGAGGATCAGGGCTAACCGGTTCCCGAAAGCACAAACCCGGGAACATCGAATGACCCCGCGGTGGCTCACGGTGCTCTTCGAGAAACGCCACGGCGACAACAATGCCCGCATCCCACGCCGACGCCCTGCAATACCCGGCAGGCGACCAGGGACTGCACGCTCCACGCCTAGTTGCTGATCGCTGGCTCCGAGTATTTGGACGGATCGATCAGACCGAACCGAATGGCCCGCAACACCGCTTGGGTGAGATTCTCGACGCCAAGGCGCCGGTATACCGATCCGAGGTGATTGTTCACCGTCTTCGACGTGATCCCCAGCTGCGATGCCGCCTGATGCACGCTCATGCCTTCGGCGACGTATTGCAAGATCTGCGCGTGGCGCGGCGTGATGGTCATCCTACGATCGTGCTTGGAAGATTTCTGCAAGGCCAGCAGCACTTCTTGGATCGACGCATCCGGTGACAGTTGCTGGGCCCCGGTGATGGTGACCGATTCGTCGATCACGATCGTGGCGGACCCGGCCAGGGTGTCGGCGACTTTGGACTCGGGGCTACCGTCGACGACTGGCCCAACCAGGATCCGGGTGCTGGCATGCGTGCCCAGGCCCGGTACGTAGCGATCGGCAGATACGCCATAGCTACGCAGCGCAACCACCAACGCTTGCCCAATGGCGACGTGGGAGGTGAGGACGAGAACTTCTGAGGGTACAAACGTAGGCACGTGTCAAAACATCCCGCAAAAGAGTGACAATGGCGGCTCCGTCGGCCCACAAGCGCCCAACTGGACGCGCTTGCGGAGATCACTCTAGAGGATTCTGGCGGAAAACTGAACATTTCCTCAGACGTCCTTGAGCACGATCGCTGGCTCGCCCTTCCAAACGTCGGTCGGGGGGTCCGGCTCGGCCAACAGCCGATCCTCGATTCCTTCTCCGAGGTGGCTATCGACAACTACGGCGTGGCCTCCGTGGCGAACCCCGAGAATTCCGTCAGATCGGTCCCGTGCCTCTAGCCACCAGCTCGTTGGTTCGACGTCGAGTGAGGCTTGGGTCCCCCAGGAGTCCCATGCGGCCGCCACATCGGGAGATGCCAACTGGGTCCATCGAAGCGTCAGCTCGACGCCGCCCCGGCCACGCACGACCGGGGAGCCGAGTGGTACGTCGGCGAGCGGTCGCCACGCCCGGTCGACCGGGTCCTGTTCCACCAGGTGCACTCGAACGAACCGCACCGGAGCGGCGAAGTTGGCCATGGCGACCAGCGCAGCGTCGATGAGCGAGATTTCGGCGGACTCGTGCAGGGTCACGTGCCCGACGTAGTCGTAGTCGACTCGTCGCAGAAGCGGACCGCTGAAGACACCCTGTTGCAAGCTACAGAGCGAGTCGAGATCTCCGGCGACCGAGAGATACACGACCGGTGACACAGGCCGGAACGTGGCCGCCGGGCCGATCGTGAGCACGAAAGCTTCGCGGACCCGAGCCGCCGCCCGACGCAAAACCGCAACCGCTTCGGGCACTCGAGACTCCGCCACGTTGACCGGTGGCACCAAGGTGATGTGCGGTGGCTGGGTGTCGAGCGACGGAGTACCTAGTGCGCGCCGCAACCCGCGGACTTCGGTGGCGACCGGTTCAGGAAGCAGGAGCACCACGCCGAGTCGGCGTCGTGCCACCGGGCACGCCTCAGCCGGTGACGGCGAGACGGGTGTTTGCTCGGCGCACAGCGGCGGACCGCTCAGCGTCGCTCAGGCCGTGGCCGGCCCCTTCGAGACGAGTGCGAGCCTCCTGGGCCCGGTCGACATTGATTTCCGACGACAGTTCCGCGACGTCAGAAAGAATCGTGACCGAGTTGTTGCGGACCTCGATGAAGCCGCCGTGAATGGCCGCCTTGACTTCCTTGCCGTCGGCCGTGCGGATCGTCACCGGCCCGATGCCAAGCAGCCCGAGAAACGGGGCGTGCCCTGGGAGGAAGGCGGCGTCGCCACCCTCCGGACGGGCGATCACAATCGTCGCCTCCCCGGAAAACAACTTGCGCTCCGGGGAAACCAGCTCGACATGCATCACTGTGCTGGCGGACTCAGCCATTGGTCACCTCGGTAGCTCGTGTTGCGAGCAGCGGAGCGCAGCGCAGCAGCGCAACGCCGTCGAATACTGCACTGGACTCTGCCATTTTGATCTACTCGCCGCGCTCGAGCTTGGCGGCCTTTTCCAACACGGAGTCGATACCGCCCACGTTGAGGAACGCCTGCTCGGGCACCGTGTCGAACTCTCCGGCGCACAACTTCTCGAAGCCTTCGATGGTGTCGGAGACCGGGGTGAAGACGCCGTCCTGGCCGGTGAAGGCCTTGGCCACGAACATCGGCTGGGACAGGAACTTCTGCACCTTGCGGGCCCGCTGTACGAGCACCTTGTCCTCTTCGGACAACTCGTCGATGCCAAGAATGGCGATGATGTCCTGCAGTTCCTTGTAACGCTGGAGGATCTGCTGGACCCGGCGGGCCACGCCGTAGTGACGATCGCCAACCACGTCGGGAGCAAGGATTGTGGAGGTCGAGGCGAGCGGGTCCACGGCCGGAAAGATGCCGAGGGCGGCGATCTCACGGGCCAGGTTGGTGGTGGCGTCGAGGTGACGGAACGTGGTGAACGGGGCCGGGTCGGTGTAGTCGTCGGCGGGTACGTAGACGGCCTGCAACGAGGTGATCGAGTGACCGCGGGTCGAGGTGATGCGCTCTTGGAGCTGGCCCATCTCATCGGCGAGGTTCGGCTGGTATCCCACGGCCGACGGCATACGACCGAGCAGGGTCGACACCTCTGAACCGGCCTGGGTGAAGCGGAACACGTTGTCGACGAACAACAACACGTCTTGGCCCTGCACGTCACGGAAGTACTCCGCCATGGTAAGTGCGCTTAGGGCAACGCGGAGGCGCACGCCCGGCGGCTCGTCCATCTGGCCGTAGACGAGAGCGGCGTTGTCGATGACGAACTTGCCCTCTTCACCGGTGGAGGTTTCCTTCATTTCCAACCAGAGGTCGGTGCCCTCACGGGTGCGCTCTCCGACACCGGCGAACACCGACACACCACCGAACTCCTTGGCCACCCGGGTGATCATCTCGAGGATGAGCACGGTCTTGCCGACGCCCGCACCGCCGAAAAGGCCGATCTTGCCGCCCTTCACGTAGGGCTCGAGGAGGTCGATGACCTTCACTCCGGTCTCGAACATTTCGCGCTTCGGCTCCAACGTGTCGAACGCCGGCGCCTTGCGGTGGATGGCCCAGCGTTCGGTGACGCCTTCGAGCGGCGCACCGCCGGTGTCGAGCGGCTCGCCGAGCACGTTGAACACGTGACCCTTGACAACGTCACCGACTGGCACGGTGATGCCATGGCCGAGCTGGCGAACCGTCGAGCCGCGGGTCATACCGTCGGTCGCCCGCATGGCGATGACGCGCACTCGGTTCTCCCCGATGTGCTGAGCAACCTCGGCCCAAATGTCCTCGGTGACACCTTCGTCGGTCACGGTGAGAATGACGGCGTCGTTGATCTCCGGAAGCGAGCCGGCGGGAAACTCCACGTCGACCACGGGACCGGCGATCGAAACGATCCGGCCTTCGAGCAGGTTGGTGTTCTCGGTCATCGTCATGATGAG
>JAYSTV010000199.1:0-1542 GCA_043719425.1 Acidimicrobiia bacterium
GAGCGAACGTCGGCAAAACGCTGCTCCCCGAAGGCGGTGAGGGCGAGAGCCAACGCTCGCAGCGACGTCCACATCGTGGGCCCCTCGTAGTCAGCCGACGACGAACTCGCCGGTGACTGTTGGATCGCTGCGGCCACGTCGCCGCCCGTCGAGCCGAGCACGAGCAGCCGAACAAGGGTGATCCACGAAGTGGCGCCTCCCCGCTCGGCGTCTTCGGTCCCGCGCAACCACTGGAGAGCCGATGCGTAGTCGCCCTGCTCCCAGGCCGCGGTCGCCATCGTTCCTCGGGCGTAGACGCCCATCTCCTTTCGACCGAAGCGTTCGGCGAGCGCCACGACCGTCTCGCTCGTTCGGGTCAGCTCGTCGTACATGTCTCGCGCGCTGAGTGAGCCGAGGTACGTCCAGAGCAGATGTTCCACGACGACGGGAAGGGACTTGGTTGACAGGTCAGCGAGGACATGACGGGCCAACATGTCAGCCACACTGAGCATCGGTTCGGCCGCGGCCACGTCGCCCTGAGCGAGACGAATCCGGCCCTCGAGCACGTCGCAGGCAATGGCCAGTTCGGGGTTCGACGAACCCAGCCCGCGGGCGCGGCTCAACAGATTGAACGCTCGGTGCGTCTCGGCTGACATGAGCAACGAACTCGAGGCGTTGAGAAACGCTCCTGCGGCTCGTTCGGGATCGGTCCGACTGAACGCCTCGGCCGCCCGAACCTGCATCGCGGCTCCGCCGAGGGGATCTTCAATGAGCACGTGCGCCTTGCCGCGTTGGAACAACGCTTGGGCACGAAGAACGGGATCGGCGAGGAGGGGCTCGGCTTCGTCGAGGGCAACGAGTGCGGCCCGAATCAACTGCGCTTCACCAAGCGCGGCGGCGGCCTCCACCAGCAGCGCACCACGGTTCGCCGTCGATGCCAGCGACGCAGCGAGGTCCAAATCACGAGCGGCGCCGAGGTGCTCACCCGCGACCCTTCGTCGACGCGCCACGTCGGCGAGTTCGCCGGAACACCCGTCATCAATGGCGTGGGTGGCTACGGCGAGGCGCGCTTTCAGCCGAACTCGATCATCGCCCGCCGCGGTGGATGCAACAAGGGAACCGAGGGCAACGACAAAATCGGGGTGACGCTGCCAGGCGTCGTGCCACGCCGGACGAAGCGACAGCGAGTCTTGAACGAGTGCTTCCGACGTTGGCAGGGTCAGCTTCGCTTCTGCGAGGGCTCGGCCCAACGCATCGCGACGAAGGGCGATCGGCAAGAGTTGCGCCGCGGCGACCAACGCGAACGCGCCGCGCTCATGCTCCGGAACTTGCACCAGTGCGTTGGCTCGTTCGGGCGACGAAAGGGCCGGCACGCGCCAGGGAAACGCGTCTCGCACCTTTCTTCGTGCCAGAGCGGAAGCGACAACGAGAACGGACGCTTCGTCACCCTCCGTGATGTCGCCTACCGGGTCGACAAGGCGCGGCTCAACTGCTCCGGCGCGGCGGAGTGCGTCGGCGATTTCGTCCCGCGACATCGACACGGAAGACACCGTAGCTCGGACG
>JAYSTV010000200.1:0-1541 GCA_043719425.1 Acidimicrobiia bacterium
GGCCAGCTCCGGATGCGTTCGATGACCCGCACGACGAACGCCACGGGAAGGTGATTGCTCGGTTCGTCCAGCACGATCAAACCGGGCCGCCCGAGCAGAGCGCGGGCCAGGGCGAGGCGTTGTCTCTCACCGCCCGACAGACGATCGAAGTCCTCACCGATTTCGCCATCGATGCCCCCGGGGAGACGGGCAATAATCGATTGTGCTTCGGCATCGGCGAGAGCCTCTTCGATATCCGACGCACGAGCACCGGGGCGGCCGTTCGTAAGGTTGGCTCGAAGCGTGCCAGGAAGAAATTGCGCGTGTTGGAAGAGCACACCGAGACGTCGACGGAACGCTGTGGCGGCAAGCGACTCGAGAGGCATTCCGTTCACCGTGATACTGCCGGCGCTCGGTCGGGCGAGACCGAGAAGAAGGAGAAGGGCCGTTGTCTTGCCGGCTCCGTTGGGGCCTGATAGGGCCAACACGCGGCCGCGTCGCAGCGAGAGATCGAGGTCGCGTACGGCGACGTTGCCGTCGTCGTACGCGTAGGAGACGCCGCGCATTTCGAGGGTGTCGAATCGGTCGAGTGTGGCCGACCCGAGGTCGGGCATGCGTTGGCGAATGGGGGTGCCCAAGAACCGATTGAGCCGGTCCAAGCTAAGGCGCCCTTCGAGGAGCGTGGGTCCAAGTGATGTGAGCGTGGTCGACGGTGCGCGGATGAGGGCGACCGCGGCGAAGAACGACAGTAGGGCGCCAACGCTGATGCGCTGGGAGATGACGGCATTGCCGCCGAGCACCAGGGTGGCCGCCGTCGCCAGCGCGAGCCCGGTCATTTGCAAAGCGTTCCTATTGGCGAGCCGATTGGCCCTATCGGTGCTCTGATCGCGGAGCGAGGTAATAAGTGTAGATACGGTTGCCTGCGCGTCGACGTCGGTGCCACGTCCGCGCAGAAGAAGTTGTGAACGAACGAGGGTCAGCGAGTACCGGCCGAGTACCTCGAATGATCGTTGCGTGTCGTTGATCGCTTTGGTCAAAGACGGCCGGAACATTCGGTTGATGCCGGAGAGGATCGGCACCGCGGCGGCGACGGCAAGAGTGAGCGGCGCGTCGATCGAAACGAGCAGCGCGAGAAGACCGAAGAACAACACCGCCGACGGCAGGACTTGACGCAAGGCGGCATTGATCGCCAACTCGACCCGAACAGGGTCCCCGATAAGGCGCTCGTGGACGTCCTCGGGATCGAGTTGGTCGAGCACCGAGAGATCAGTGGCAAAGACTCGTTCGACGACTCGCTCGCGCAGAGCTTGCGTGCTGCGCTTGGTCACGCGCTGCACGAGCCGTTGCGAGGCAATGGAGGCGATTCCGGAGGCGCCAGAAAGCCCGACGACGGCGGCGGCCACGATGAGCAGTTCGGTCCGGTTGTTGGTCGGGATGGCGTGGTCGAAGGCTCGACGGACCGCCAGCGGCACCGGTAGCAGGACGAACGATTGGGCCAGGGAGAGAAGGATTCCCGCGCCAAGGGTCGCCGGAGCATCGACCAGCTCTCGACGCGAGACCAG
>JAYSTV010000003.1:0-11078 GCA_043719425.1 Acidimicrobiia bacterium
CCAAATCCTCTGTTCGCTTATGACTTTGTCTTGCCGACATAGTCGCTCACGCGCTTCGAGTTCTTCTCGATGTACGACTCGTCGTGCTTGACCATCAGATGATCGGAGAGGAACATCGGGGCTTGACCCGCCGGGCGATTGGCCTGGCCGTCGGCGAAGCGACCTTCGAGAACCACGGCGAGATTCGGTCGGAACAGTTCGGGCGGGTCGCCTTGGTGGCGCACCTCGACCTGTTTCGCGTTGGACTCGATACGGAACACGACGGAACCCTTTTCGGTTCGGACGGAGTCCTCCACCACCACGCCCTCCACGCGGAAGCGGCGGGTGCCCAACGAATCGAGCTGGGCGACCGCTTCATCGGCCGTGCGGAAGTACGTCGAGGCGTTGCCGAGACCCTTCACCACGAGGAAGCCAATGGCCACGAGCAGCACGGTGGCGAAGGCCAACACCCGGCGGTTGTTGCCGCGATGGCGCGTCGCCAACGCAGTCGGTCGAGCGCCGACCGCTGCAGCATCGATCGGTCCGGCATCGGTGCTTTCGTCGTCGATCCAGGTCGACGATCTTGGCGACCCGTCAGCCATTGCCGTCGGTCGTCCGACGTGCTTCAAGCACCTGTGCAGCCGCTCGACGAGACCGCAGGACTGCCCACGAGCTGTAGAGGACCACGGTGCCGAAGACGGCGATGTAGCCAGCGGCGACGTAGCCCATAGTCAGGCCTGCCCGACGAGAGGTGCGGAAGTGGCCGGTGCCTCGCTGCGGCGAGCGGACACGGCATCGCCGAGGGTTCCGTCGAACGCTTCGTCCTCCCAGCGATTCGTACGTGCACGTACAATAAGCAGGGCGGAAAAGACGAGCGTGAAGCCAACGATCGACAGGAGCATGGTCGACAGTTGCAGGCCAGAAATCTGGGTGTCGCGACGAGCGAGCGTGCGGCCCTGATGGAGCGATCGCCACCAGTCCACCGAGAAGTGCACGATGGGCACGTTGACGGCGGCCATGAGGATGACCACGGCTGATCGACCGGCGCGCTGCTCAACGGTTCCTTCGAGGCGACGGATGGTAAGCGCGCCTAGGCAGAGGAGGAAGAGCAGCGTGGTCGACGTGATTCGCGGGTCCCACTGCCACCACGAGTTCCACGTGGGCCGTCCCCAGATCGAACCCGTGACGAGCGCCAGGAAACTGAACACGGCAGCAATCTCGATGCCCGCTCCGGCGAGGTGATCCCACGATGCACGCTTGGTGCGGAGCCAGGCGATGCTGGCGAACGCGGCAACACCAACGCCGCTGTAAGCGGTCCACGCCACCGCCGGGTGAACGAAGATCATCCGAACGTATTCACCCTGCACCACATCGGGTCCGGTCACGAAGAGCCCGAGCACGAGCACGACTCCAAGGACCGCGGCCCCGAGTGCGGCACAGACCCGAGCGGCGATCTGCGAGTTCACGTGAGCCAGTCTTGCCCAGGTCAGCTGCCTTCGAGAACGCTGTCGAAGAGCAGAACACCAAGGGCGGTGAAGGCGAGGGCCGCGACCACGAGTAGCCGAACCCAAGGCCACCCATCGATCGTTCGATCGTCGAGCGCGGCTCGAGTGGCCTGGGCGGCGGCCAGCAGAACGGGCGCGACCAGCGGGAACTCAAGGAGCGGCACCAAGGTGTCGCGGGAGCGATCGCCTGAAGTCAGCGTGGCGTAGATGGTGCCGGTGGTGGCGAGAGCGATCGTGGCGGGGATGGCCGTCGCCGCCAGGAGGACTGGATTGCGCAGCGTGGCGTCGAACAGCAGCACCACACCTGTGGCGAGGATCACTTCGAGGACGGCCAATTGGAGGAAAACGGCGGTGGCCTTGCCCAAGAAAATGCTGGCCGGGTCGAGGCCGGAAAGGCGAAGCCCGTCACGTCCGCCGTCGCTCTGCTCCAACGCCGCGGCTCGTTGCACGGCCAGGAGGGCGGCGAACAGCGCCGCCAACCAGAACAGCCCGGCCGAAATGGCGGCCGCGGAGATCGTGTTCTTCGATGACTCGCTTGGGCCGCGCACAATGAGGTCGTCGAGGCCAAAGGCGAACAGCAACAGCACCATGACGCCGAATGGAGCGATCTGCGTGGTGGTTACCTTGGACCGGCGTTCAATACGCAGATCTTTGGCCAATACGGTCAGCGCGTCACGGAACACGCACTGTCCGATCTTCGGTCACGTGGCCACCGGCCACGGTCACAATGCGAGTGGCGAGTGCTTCGGCCCGCGCTTCGTCGTGCGAAGCGACAAGGACGGTCGTGCCGCCTGCGGCCGCCTCGTGCACGAGGGCGTCGAGGAGATCGCGAGCCTCGGGGTCGAGACCGGCGTGGGGTTCGTCGAGCAGCCACAGCGCCGGGTTCCGGGCCACAAGCACGGCTAGCGACGTGCGCCGGCGTTGCCCGGCGGAACAGGTGCCGACCCGAAGTCCGCGGATCCGCTCGACGAGCCCCACGCGGTCCATGGCGGGACCGATCCGGTTCGGGTCGCCACCTGCGGCGCGCACGCCGAAGGCGATGTTTTCCGCCACGGTGAGGTCGTCGTAGAGAAAGCCCTGATGACCGAGCAGACCGACCGACCGTCGGGCCGTCCGTCGATCGCCGCGAATGTCCACGCCGAGAACGCGCGCCGTCCCGTGAGCAATGGGTGCCAGACCGGCCAGGGTCTTCAATAGGGTCGTCTTGCCCGCCCCGTTGGGTCCGCGAACGACGACGATTTCGCCGGCCTCAACGCGCAGACTCAGACCGGCCAGCGCCGGAAACCGGCCGAGCAGGACGACGACCTCTTGCAGCTCGATGACGGGGCGCGAACGGCTCGGGTCGCCCGTCTCCAGTCCGGCCATGAGATGTCCGATGATAGAGCCCATGCGTCGCTTGCTGTCCGGGGTCGGGCGGACCCTCATCACTGCGGGCGTGCTCCTGCTCCTGTTTGTCGCCTACCAACTGTGGGGGACGGGCATCCGCCAGGCCCAGCGCCAGCACAGCCTCAAGAGCTCCTTCGAAGCCGAACTGCTCGCCGACGGCATCACCCCGCTGAGCTTCGACGACCTGGCGTCGGTCACCGCGCCGCCCGTGGCGACAACGGTGGCGACCACCGCACCCCTCGTGGCGTCAACCGTGTTGACAACCGCGGTCGACACCACGTTGGCGGCCAGCGCGGGCAAACCGACGACAACGGTGCATCGCCCCACGACTACCGCTGTCCCGGTGGTGACCTCGTCGACGCTGCCGCAGGTCCGCGCCGGTCGCACGCGCCAAAAGGCGCCCACGGCGGGACGCAAGGTCGGGCTCATCGTCATTCCCCGAATCAGGGTCCGCCAGGTGTTCGTCGAAGGGACGGCCAAGGCCGACCTGGAGACCGGCCCCGGGCGCTACTCCCGCTCCGCGTATCCGGGCCAGCCGGGCAACGCGGCGATCGCTGGCCACCGAACCACCTTCGGCGCGCCGTTCTTCAACATGAACCTGCTGCGGGTTGGCGACCCGATCTACGTGCAGACGAAGCAGGGCAACTTTCGCTACGACGTGATCGACGCCTGTATCCCGAAGTGCACCGGCAACGGGTGGTTCATCGTGTCGCCGAAGGATTCGTCGGTATTGGCCGCGACCCCGAAGGACAACCTGTTGACCCTGACCACGTGCCATCCGAAATATCAGGCCAAGCAACGTCTCATTGTGCGCGCCCGCCTCGTTGGTCCCGCGGCCGCCGCCGACTTCTTCATCCCGGAGCCCACGACGGTGCCCACCGCGCCACCGGTGACCACGGCGCCTCCCGCCTCGTCGGTGACCGAGACGACGGCCGCCGTGGACACCGATCCGTCAACCGTGGAAGACACGGTCGCGGCGACCGATGCGGTGAGCACCGAGGTCGCCGAAACGGAGGTCGCGGCCGCGGAAGTTCCGTCCGACGGTGGCCTGTCGCTGACCAGTGAACGCGATCCGGGTGGGCGTGGGCCGGTTTGGAAGATCGGTCTGTTCCAGGGCCATCGCAGCACGTGGGTCCAGACCGGCCTGCTGTCACTGCTGTGCGCGGTGATCTGGCTCGCGTGTTGGTTCGTGGCCCGACCCCGTCGCTTGGCCGCCCAAGCGGTCCTCTACTCGGCCGGCTTCGTGTTGTTGTTCCTCCCGGCCCTGTACTTCACCTTCGAAGTCCTGTCCCGGTTGCTTCCCGAAAACTTGTAGTTCGGGTCGACAGAAGCGCGCTCAGGGGTCGATGACGACGAGCACGTCGCCGTCTTGGACCTGATCGTCGGGCTTCACCCGGACCTCGCGGATCACCCCGGCGCGTTCCGCCTCGACGGGGATCTCCATCTTCATCGACTCGAGGATCACCAACACGTCGCCTGCCGCCACAGTGGCGCCGACTTGGGCCGCAACCTGCCACACGTTGGCCGCCATTTCTGCCCGGATCTCGCTCATAGGTGCGCGAGCGTATCGACCACCGCCATGCGAGCGCGCCCGATAGCGTGAAGTGGTCATGCGCCTCGCCGGATTTGCCGTCGCCCTCGGGCTCATCGCCGGCCTTATTGGTGGCGGATCGCTTCGGCATCTGGGCAAGTTCCGGATGCGGTTCATGTCGCTCGGCCTGGTCTGGGTCCTGGGGTCGATGGTGGCGACTGCGCTCGACGGAACCGTTGGCGTCGTCGTCTTCGGGGTCGCCATGCTTGCCGGGGTGGTGTTTGCCGCCAAGAACGCACTGCGCTGGCCGGGTCTCGCCGCCGTGGGGTTCGGGTTGGCGCTCAACACGCTCGTGCTTGGACTGAACGGGGCGATGCCCTATGACCCGTCGGCCGCCGAGTCGGCCGGCCTGGTGCCGTCGGGCCCGGTCCTGCTGCGCACCGACGGTCTCACTCGGCCATTTCGCGACGGCGACCAGTTGCTCATTCTCGCCCGACAGATCCCGATCGCTCCGCTTGGTGCGGTGACCTCGGTCGGCGATTTGTTCGTGGCCTTCGGCCTGGGTCTGGCGGCTTTCAACGCGGCGACGGACCGCGGCAAGGCGCGGCCCCATCGCGGCCGTCATCGCGTTGGCGATGTTGACCCCGAGATCAGCAGCGGTGTGGTGACCTTCGGTATCGCAGAGTTGGCGAGCGGACCCGCTCCACTCGACGTTGCTCTGCAGGTGGCGGCAGTTGCCGACGACCCGATCGTTCTCGTCGACCTGACGATGACCGACACCACCGATCCGTACTTCGCCTCGGAGCTCACCGCCCGCGCCGCGGTGCGCGCCGTGTTGGCCCGTCATGGTCTGCCCGCGTTGGATCACGACGGCGTGACCTCGTGAGTCTCGACGCCGCCGTGGATCCGGTGCTCGTTCGACGGGCTCGCATTGCCCGCGCCGTCAAGATCGGCAAGGCCGTCGGCTACGGCTGTTTTCTCCTCGCCTGCATTGCCTTCGGGTTCATTTGGCTCGACAAACCGACCGATGCGGCGAACACCGTGATTGCGTGGTCGATGGGTGTCGGTTCGCTGTTCCTCGCCCCGGCGATCGTCTTTGGTTATGCGGTGGCCAAGGCCGAGCGTGAGGAAAAGGCCGACGACGCGGCTCGGGCGGCCCGTAAGGCCGCCCGAACAAATCAGTAAGCGCGCTAACTATCAGCGCGCTCTTTGTCAGTACACGATCATCCCGCGGATGTTCTTGCCGTCGCGCATGTCTTGGTAGCCCTCGTTGATTTCATCGAGGGTGTACGTGCGGGTGATGAGTTCGTCGAGCTTCAGCTGACCGGCCTGGTAGAGGCTGAGCAATTTCGGGATATCGGCTCGTGGTGAGCCGCCGCCGAAGAGGGCGCCGCGGACTTCCTTCTGGTAGATCGTCAGCTCGAAGAGGTTCATCTTCACTTCGGTGTTGAACATCGGCGCCACGGCCGTTATCACCATGCGCCCTCCCTTCGAGATGAGCGACATCACCTGCGCCATTTCCTGCCCATCGGCCACGCCCACGGTGTAGATGGCTTTGTCGGCCATCACCCCCCGGCTGAGCTCCTGCAACACACCGAACGCTTCGTCCATGCTCGCGACGGCGTGGGTGGCGCCGAACTCCATGGCCTTCTCCCGCTTGAACGCCACGGGGTCGACGGCCACGATGTTCTTGGCCCCGGCGATCTTGGCGCCCTGGATGGCGTTGGACCCGATACCGCCACAGCCGATGACGACGACGTTGTCGCCCGGCTTCACCTCGGCGGAGTAGACCGACGAACCCCAACCGGTGGTGACGCCACAGCCGACCAGTGCCGCCTGCTTGAGCGGAATGTCGTTGTCGATCTTGATGCAGCTCTCGACCTTGGCGTTGACGTGGCTGGCAAACGTGCCGATGCCGCACATCTTCGCGAGACCCACACCGTCTTTGGTGTGGACGTTGTAGGTACCGTCGCCGGTCACGATCGTCGCGCCCGAGTCGCAGAGGTTCGTCTTGCCGATCGAGCACCAGTGACAGCGACCGCAACTCGGCATGAAGCTGAACACCACGTGATCCCCGACGGCGAGGTGCTGAACGTCGGGTCCAATGTGGGTGATCACACCAGCGCCTTCGTGGCCGCCGATGATCGGAATAGCCGACGGCATGTCGCCGGTGAGCAGGTGCTCGTCGGAGTGGCACAGACCCGACGACGTGAGTGCGACCTGGACCTCACCGTTCTTCGGGTCGTCGAGAACGATGTCCTCGACCTTCCACGGGCCGCCGACTTCGTAAAGGATGGCGGCGCGGGCGTTGGTCGTCATGGTGATGAGGCTCCTCAGGGGTGGCGGGGTCGGTGGACGTGCGGCGTCGACCGTAGTCATCCGGGCCGACTTCGGTCACATCGGCAGCTGGCCCCACGAGCGAAGGCGCTCGATGATGAGGTCGGCGGCGTCGTCGGGGGCGAGGGTGAGTCGAGTCGGCGGGACGCGATCAACGAGCGCACCGGTAAGTTCCTCCAAGCGCTTGCGCGGATCGGCCGATTCAGGTGCGTCGAGGATCCGGGCACGCGGCCGATACGGTCCGACGCGGGTTGGCGTCGGTTCCCAGTCGACGTCGTTGGGCGTCACGGTTTCGATCGTGGCCGTGGCGGCGAGGCGGACCCCGCTGATCGACGCTCGACGCAGCGTGGCGGTGACTCCTTCGACAGACAGCACGGCCGGGCCATCGACGTGCAAGACCTCGCGTCGTCCGCCGTCGAGGCGCCGCTCGACCCGCCAGCCGTCGTTGCCGTGTTCGGCGATCCGCACGAGTCCGCACGCCGCTTCGAGGCCGAGGTGGGCCGAAAGGAACGGCGGCACCGAGGCCGAACCGCGGTCCAGGCTCCAGTCGCCGCACAGCACCATCGTTGGCGTGGTGGGGGCGATAACAGCGGCGAGCATCGAGGCAACGGATGCGCTCGACGGTTGCCGTTCGATCGAGCAATCAACGTCAACCCGAATGGCGTGGTTGGCGCCTGCGGCGATCGCGTCACGCAGCATCGTGTCGGCCACGGCCGGTCCGACGGTCACGACCGCGCACGTGGTTGCGTGGCGGGCGGCCATCCGCAGACCCCACTCGAGCGCCGCCTGATCAGCGAGCGACGGGCCCTCCCAGCGCTCGTCCGACACGATGGCACCGGTGAGCGGATCGACATCGGGCCGCAGGGCGACCCACTTCATGCAAACAACAACCTCACCCATGCTTGAACACGCTGTGCTTGATCGTTGCCAGACCGGCGTGGCGGTCACCCATGCTTGAACACGACGCCCTTGCCGCCTTCGGGATACGACCACGAGATCGCGCCTTCGGTGTTGCACACGAGGTAGCAGGTGCCGCACTCGAAGCACTGTTCGTAGTTGAACAAGATGCCGCCGTCATTCGTCGGGACGAACAACTTGGCCGGACAGGCATGCACGCAGGCGCTCGTGGTGCAGCTCCGGCATAGGTCGCCGTCGACGACAATGTGCGGCATGTGTGAAATACGGAAATCCACCGTTTCCATACGATCGTCGAACGACACCGGCGTGCTGCGCATAGCTCTCGACCGTAGTGTGCCTCGAGTCGCAGAGCTTCGTCTCGGCGAAACGTGCACGGTTCGTTCGCATGAGAAGACTCATCGCAACGTGTTGCGTGGTCGTTCTTTCGGCGGCTGTGACGTTTACGGCGCCGGCGAACGGGCAGGCACGTATCTCGACCCCGCCAATGACAACGGTCCTGCCGAGTCAGGACCCGCGCCCCGTCGGTGCTCCGGCAGCGTCACCGTCGCCGGCGCGGGCGGCCGCACCCGGTTCGGGGGGCGCTGTAGACGTGGGGAACGAGTCTTGGTGGCCGCCTCGGTGACGGCGCCTCGACTGGAGTCAGGCCATTTGCAACCGTGGTCACCCCTCCCGATGTCGACGTGCGAGAGGTCATCGCCGGGCAGGATGACACGACGCGGGCGATCGACACGACCGATCGTTTGTGGGCCACCGGTCGGCTGAACGGTCAGACAACTCGCTCCAAGCCGAACGAATCATGCCCTGGGTAGGTAGAAGTATGCCTACCGAGGAGCTCGATCCGCAGGCCAAGATCGCTCAACTCAGCGCTCATCTTGCCCAACTTGACACCGAACTCGGTCCAATCGGACCAAAGAAGCAGAGGCTGCCTCGGCGTGGGCCGATCGGGTCCCGCAAACGAAAAACTCGAAGGAGTGACCCACTTGATCTCATCGACACGCAAGATGTCGCGGTTACCATCTCGGCCGTCTGAAAAGCCAACCTTGGCGCTACGAGGTGGGCGCGATGAACGCGTTGAGGAACGCAACCAACTCGTGGGGGTCTATTGATATGCGCACGTATTTGTCGTAGTCGGCGTCGCCGAAGAGCGGGCGGAGAAACGACTCGATCGGGTATCGCTCGGTCCACCATCGATCGACACCTTGGAACGGTAGGTCGAGGAAGCACATGGGGCTGAACCAGCGTTGGGTTTGGTACGCATTCTGGGCCGCGTCTTGAAACACCTCCTGCAACGTGCCCGCCCCACCGGGCGCGTAGACAACCCCGTGCTTGGCAATGGCGAGAAGCCCGTCTTCTCGAACGGCGTTGCCGACATACTTGGCGATGTTCGTCGCAAAGGGCGTGGGCGGCTCGTGGCCGTAGAACCACGTGGGCACGCTGAGGCTCGATGCGAGCGGGGTGCCGCCTGCGAGGTCGGCCAGCAGAGTGAACGCAGGTGCCTGCCAGTGATGCAACGCCTCGACCAGCGCGTTTTCGACCGTGCCGTCGGAGCGCACAATGCGTCCCATCCCCGACGGAAACTCCGGTACCTCGACGAGATCGGCAATCGCCGCGGTCAAGGCGTCACTAGTATGCGCGCTGAGCATTGCGCCGAGATGGGTTGCCTCCATCGCACCGGGCCCGCCGCCACTACTCACGATGGCCCCGGATTGCGTCAACGTCTGCGCCAACTCCGCCACCGTGCGATAGGTCGGCTCGTTCCGGGCGACCTTATGTCCGCCCATGATCGCCACACACCGGGCGTCGCCGAGAAAGCTGTCCCGCGCCTCGGTGATCTCGGCATCCTGCTCGGCCCAGCGCACCCGATCGGGAGGCGTCGACGATCGCTTCGTCGATAGGAACGTCTTGAAGTCGAAGGTGTCGACGTAGGACCCCACCTCGTCGGGGTCAAAACCGTCGAACAACTCGACCGGGGTGAATAGCTCTCGCATCTACGTCCAGTTTCGCTCGATGTACCCAAGTCGGCACGAAACGTCTGCCCGAGGACCGGTTCGAGTGGACTTGGGCGCAAGAAGCGCCCACTTGGGCGCGAACCCTGCGGGAGGTTCCGGAGCGAGTCCGATTCTTGACAAAGTCCAGAATCGCTGGTTGACTGATGTGGTGAGCGAATCCGTAACGCAACTCCTGCGAGACCACGGGGTCCAGGTGACCGCCCAGCGCCTCGCCATCATGACGGCCGTGTCGGCCCGGTCACATGCCACAGCCGACGAAATCACCGAAGACGTCCGAGCCGTGATCGGCTCGATCTCCCGTCAGGCCGTCTACGACTCCCTCGGCGTGCTCGTCGACAAGAACCTGGTTCGTCGCATCCAGCCCGCCGGCTCGCCCGCCCGATTCGAAGACCGGGTCGGCGACAACCACCACCACCTGATCTGTCGCAACTGCGGAACGACCGTCGATATTGCCTGCGCCGTCGGCGAGGTCCCGTGTCTGCACGCCGACGACGATCACGGTTTCGCCATCGACGAAGCTGAAGTCATCTATTGGGGTCTGTGTCCGCCGTGTCTGTCGGTCACTGCCTCCACCACCAACCCGTAAACCACCACCCTACGTATACATACGAATGCAAGGAGAAGTCATGTCTGACACCACCGCTGCCGGAGGGTGCCCCGTAATGCACGGAACCCACTCGCCCCACACCGCCGTCGGTACTGCCGCCAACGAACACTGGTGGCCCAATCAGTTGAGCCTGCGTATGCTCCATCAGAACTCACCGGCGTCGAACCCGATGGGCGATGACTTCGACTACACCGCCGCCTTCAAAACCCTCGATCTCGCCGCCGTCAAGGCCGATCTCACGGTCCTGATGACGGCGTCGCAAGACTGGTGGCCGGCGGACTACGGCCACTACGGCCCGTTCATGATCCGCATGACTTGGCACAGCGCGGGCACGTACCGCATCGAAGATGGTCGCGGCGGCGCCGCTTCCGGCTCGCATCGTTTCGCCCCGCTCAACAGCTGGCCCGACAACGGCAACCTCGACAAGGCCCGCCTGCTTCTTCTTCCGATCAAGCAGAAGTACGGCCGCAAGATTTCGTGGGCCGACCTCATGGTGCTCGCCGGCAACGTGGCCCTCGAGTCGATGGGCTTCAAGACGTTCGGCTTCGGTGGCGGTCGTGAAGACGTCTACGCCCCCGAAGAGGACATCTACTGGGGCCCTGAGTCCACGTGGTTGGGCGACGAGCGTTACAGCGGTGACCGTCAACTCATGAACCCGTTGGGCGCCGTGCAGATGGGGCTGATCTACGTCAACCCGCAAGGCCCCAACGGCAACCCCGACCCGCTGGCCTCGGCTCGCGACATTCGCGAGACGTTCAAGCGCATGGCCATGAACGACGAAGAGACCGTCGCCCTCGTGGCCGGTG
>JAYSTV010000021.1:0-4497 GCA_043719425.1 Acidimicrobiia bacterium
GCCGCCGGTGCCGTGGGGTCGACACTGCTCGACTGGCTGCGCACCGACCTCGGCCTCAGCGGAACGAAGGAGGGTTGCGCCGAAGGTGAGTGCGGCGCCTGCACCGTTCTGCTCGATGGCGCTGCCGTGATGTCTTGTCTCGTGCCGGCCGCTCGGGCGCAACACGCCTCGATCACCACGGTCGAAGGCCTCGCCACCGACGACCGTCTCCATCCGATTCAGTCGGCCTTTATCGAGAAGGGCGCGGTGCAGTGCGGGTTTTGCATCCCCGGATTCCTCGTCGCCGGCGCGGCACTGCTCGACGAGGTACCGCACCCGACTCGCGAACAGATCACCCACGGTCTCGCCGGGAACCTGTGTCGGTGTACCGGCTACTACAAGATCATCGAGGCCGTCGATCAGGCCGCATCGCAAACGGTGGTGAAGTGATGGCCGTTGGGAAGTCGGTACTCCGCCGCGACGCGGCCGCCAAGGTCACCGGCGCGGCCACCTATCCATCGGACCTGATTCCGTCCGACGCGCTCATCGCCAAAATCGTCTTCACCAACCAACCCCATGCGCGCTTGCTTTCTCTGAATCTCGATGCGGCACGCGCAACCGACGGGGTCGTCACGATCCTCACGGCGGCCGACGTGCCGGTCAACGAATACGGCCTCACCCTCTTCGATCAGCCCGTCATTCTTGGCCTCGAGCACACCGGCCGCTCGTCGGTCCCGTGCGACGTGAGCCGATGGGAAGCCGACGTGTTGTGCGTGATTGTCGCCGACACGGCCCGGGCCGCCGAAGCCGCTGCCGCCAACATCAACGTGGAATGGGAGTTGCTCCCCGTCCTCGCCGATATCACCAGCGCGCTTGCTACCGACGTGATGCTTCATCCCGAGAATGGGCTGACGACGAACACCTACACGCACTACGTGATCCGCAAGGGCGATCCGACCGCCGGATGGGGCCAGGCGGCGGTCACCGTCGAGGCCAACTACGAGTTTCCGTACCAAGAGCATGCGTACCTTCAGCCCGAGGCCGGCATTGCCTACTTCGACGACGAGGAGCGGGTCACCGTCGAGGTCGCCGGCCAGTGGACGTATGAAGATCTCGAGCAGATCGCCCACGCACTCGATGTGTCGACCAGCGAGGTCCGGGTGATCTATCCGGCCATCGGTGGCGCGTTTGGCGGCCGCGAAGACATGACGCTGCAGATCGTTCTCGCCCTGGCCGCCCGTCGAGTGAGGGAGCTCGGCATCGACCGTGCCGTGGCCAGCACCTGGTCGAGAGAAGAATCAATCGTTGGTCACCACAAGCGCCACCGGGGTCACGTGCACGCCAAGTGGGGTGCCGATGCCGACGGACGCATCGTGGTCGCCGAGGCCGACTGCTATCTCGACGCTGGCGGCTACAACTACACAACCAACAAGGTGCTCGGCAATCTTCACCTGGCGGTGTGCGGGGCCTACGAAGTACCCAACGCCCGGGTCGATAGCTACGGTGTCTATACCAACGCAGCCATCGGCGGAGCGTTCCGTGGGTTCGGTGGTCCGCAAGGCACGTTCGTGGCCGAGAGCCAGATGAACAAGCTCGCCGACGCGCTCGGTCTGGGTCCCCTGGAGATCCGCCGTCGCAACATTCTGCGCGAGGGCAGCGTGGGTATCACCCAGACCGTCATGCCCATCGGCGTGACGTTGCCCGAGGTCCTCGACGCGTGCGCCGAGCGGGCTGGCTTCGACGCGCCCCTCGCCCACGCCACGCCGTTCTCTCCGGTCGCCTCGCTGCCGCCGGCCGAAGGCGCCGTCAAACGCGGTCGAGGTCTGGCGTGTGCGTTCAAGAACGTCGGCTTCTCGTTTGGCTTTCCCGAACGATGCGAGGCCGAGATCCACCTGTTCGGTGCGCCCGACGACGAAACCCCAACGAGCGCGACGCTCTTTCATGGTGGCGCCGATGTAGGCCAGGGCGCGCACACTGCGTTCCTGCAGATGGCAGCCGAGGCCGTCGGAATTCCGGTCGAGTCGGTGCGCGGCGTCTTCTCCGACACAAGTACCTCCGGTGACTCGGGCTCGGCCAGCGCGAGTCGACTCACCTGGATGTCGGGGAACTCCATCCTGGGTGCCGCCGAGGAGGCGGAAAAGGCCTGGCGCGACGGTGCCCGTCCCGCCATCGGAGCGTTCCGCTACACACCGCCACCTACCGAGGCACTGAGCCCTGTTGACGGGTCATGCACCCCGAACTTCGCCTACGGCTATGTGGCTCAGGCGGTCGAGCTGAGCGTCGACACCGAGACCGGTCACATCGTGGTCGACCGGGTTGTAAGCGCGCATGATGTTGGCCGTGCCGTGAACCCGATGGGGGTGGTCGGCCAGATCGAAGGCTGTGTGGTGCAGGCCCACGGCTACACGCTGAGCGAAGACCTCCAGGTCGTCGACGGCCACATCACCAATCCTCGCTTCTCGGGCTACCTCATTCCCGGTATCGGCGACATTCCGAAGCGGGTTGAGTCCGTTGTGCTTGAACTCGCCGACCCCCTCGGTCCCTTCGGCGTGCGGGGCATGTCGGAGATGCCGTTCATGACCTACGCTCCGGCGGTGACCGCCGCACTCCATGACGCCACCGGCGTGTGGTTCGATCGCTTCCCACTTACCCCGTCACGCGTCCTCGCCGGCCTGAAAGGCCTCATTGGCGCCTGACCCGCCGTTGGCGGGTTGGGCGTTTGTTTCACTGGGCGAGCTTGAGCAAGCTCTCGACGGGTCGGCCCCGATCGGCGAGTTCGCCATTTTGCGGGAGCGATTTGGTCCACGGCGTGAACGGCTTCTATGTGGAGCCGGCGACGACCAACGCCTACGTGCGCCGTATCGAGGATGCGTGCGTCAGTTCGCGGCCATAGCGGCGAGAGGTCGCTCGTTGCGCAACTCGCGGGTAAGGAAGAGAAACAGCGCGCCCCAGCAGAGTTGAACAATCGCAAGCGCGCGTATGGTCGGCACCGGCCCCCAGTGACTCGATGCCCATCCAGCAAGACCGAGTGAGATGCTCATCGACAACGTAACGAGGGCGAAGTCGGCGGCTCCGATGCGACCGCGGACTTCGTCGGGCGCGGTCTTGGCGATACCGAAGATCACCGACGACCATTGGGCTCCACCACCGAGGTGAGCGACGAACGCGGCCACCGCAGCGAACCCCAACGCCGTGGCCCACGAGACGAAGAGATAGCCAAGGCCGTAGACGATGGCCCCGATACCGCAACACGCAACCACCCCGGGCAGTCCGCGGCGATTGGCGAAGCGGACGAACCACGGACCCATCAACACCCCCATGCCGCGGGCAAACAACAACACCCCGGTCCCTCCATCGCCACTGTTGAACTTCCGCTTGGCGAGCACCGCCAACAGCCCAACTACCCCGGTGCCAAGACCAAAGCCCGCCTTCGACAAAAGGAACGCCTTGATGTGACGATTCGACCGGGCGTAGCGAAATGCTTCGATCGAATCCGCGATCGGCTTCATCCGCTGACGAGCCGCTCCTGTCGCTCGCTGCGAGGTCCGACCCCGAACGGTGCTGATCAGCACACCGGCCAGAAAAAAGCTGATCGCATTCAGCTCGAAGGCCACCGACCGACCGAACTTCGCCGCCACCAAAGCGCCGAGCCCCGAACCGATGGCCAACATGGCCCCCCACACCGACGACGACGCCGCCGTGGCGGTCGCAAGATCTTCGGGCTCGACGAGGTTCACGATCGCCGCCTGTGAGGCCGGGCCAAAGAATGCACCAACCGCGGCGATGCCGCCCTGGGCGACAAAACCGAAGCCGATCCAGTGCCGTTGCGACAGGAGAAATCCGAGGGCGACGAAACCTTGGAGAACCGAGCAGATCACCATGACCCGTTTGCGGTCGAAACGATCAGCGACCGGCCCGGCAAAGGGCGTCACGAGAAACGCCGGTAGGGCGGAGACGACAAAAACCGTGGTGGCCAGTAGATCGGAGTTGGTGCGATCGAGCACAAGACCGGCAAACGCGACGGTGGCGAACCAGTCGCCGGCGAACGAGATGATCTGGGCGATCAGGACGGTCCGGTAGTCACGGTTTCGGCGAAGCAACGACCAGAGCACCGGTTCACCGTACCGGGGTGCCGGCCCGGAACGACAACCCCGGCGAGACTTCAGGGGAACCCTTCCGGATGACGATTGGTAGACCGATGAAGAATCAACAGATTGTGGTTGTCGGCGGCGGGATCGTCGGTTTGGCCACGGCATGGCACCTCTCCAAAGAGCAACCCGGTTCAACCATCACGCTCGTCGAAAAGGAACCCGACCTCGCTCGGCACCAGACCGGCCGGAACTCCGGCGTCATCCACTCGGGTATTTATTACAAGCCCGGCAGCTTGAAGGCCACGCTGTGTCGAGCCGGGGCGTCGTCGATCATTGCCTTCGCCGAGGAGCACGGAGTTGCGTACGACATCTGCGGAAAGCTCATCGTGGCCTCGACCGACGCCGATGTCCCGGGGCTGATGAAGCT
>JAYSTV010000201.1:0-1539 GCA_043719425.1 Acidimicrobiia bacterium
GCCCCGGGGCAAAAGTGATGCCCGAGGCCGAACGAAATATGCCGTCGAAGCTCGTCGGCCGAACGATCGAGTCGGAACGTTTCGGCGTCGGTGAAGACCGACGGGTCGCGGTTGGCCGACGCGTACGTGACCATGACCTTCGTCTTGGCGGCGAGGCACACGCCGTGCATCTCCACCTCCTCGTTGTTCGTGCGGAACAGACCGAGCACCGGAGGATCGAACCGCAGGCTCTCCTCGAGGGCCACATCGACGAGCGACGGGTCAGCCACCACGGCCTCCCACCGGGTTCGGTCTTCAAGGAGCCGCAGCACGCAGTTGGTGATCAACGACGTGGTCGTTTCGTTCCCTCCGGCCAACAACTGGATGAGCACCTGGTGGAGTTCTGGATCGGTGAGACGGCGACCCTGATAGGTAGCCACCACGAAGCCGCCGATGAGGTCGTTCGGGACGACGGTGCCGAGGTGCGATTCGTCGGGCTCATCAACGCCGGCGGCGGCCAACAGTGAACGGCGGTCGTCGATGAAAGTTTGGAAATAGGCGTTGAGCTCGGCGCGGATGGCGTCGGGCGCGTGAGGATCGGGATTGTTGAAGCACGCCACGAGATCGTCGGACCACTGCTTGAACTGGGCGAGCTCGGTCGGAGGAACGCCGAGCAACTTGGCGATGACGATGACGGGCAGGGGACAGGCGAGAAGGTCGTGCAGGTCGCCACGTTTTCCAACGACGTCAGCCATGTCATTGACCAGTGCGGTGGCGAGGTCGGTGACCTCGTCGTCCAACCGGCCGATCATCCGCGGCGTGAAGCCCTTCTGGAACAGCTTGCGAAACTCGGTGTGATCAGGCGGGTCCTGGTTCAGGCCGGTGCCCTTGGTGAACTGCGGCGTCTGGCCGTAGCGACTACTCCACAAATCGGTGTTCTTGAGGACGCTCACCACATCGTCGTAGCGGGTGATGGTGGCGAACGGAGGCGTGAAGTCGGTGAACTGATGGACCGGGCAGCCCTCTCGTAAGCGCGCGTACTGTGCCATTGGGTCGGCCAGCGTCTCGGGCGCAAACGGGTCGTAGACCACCGTCATGGCGACGCCTCGTCGGTCTTCGGCTCGCGGCTCCACAGCACATCGAAGTCACGGGCCACGTCGAGTACGTGGAAGGCGCGGCCAATACCGACGCAGTAGCCGATCGTGATCGTCAGCTCCAGAACTTCGGGATCGGTGAACAGCTCGCGGAGGCGGACAAAGAACGCATCGTCGATGGCCGTGTGATCAATGGCGAACCATTCGGCGAACTCGATCGCCAGTTTTTCGCGCGGGGTGAAGCGATCGTCGGTCCGGTAGTCGGCAACGGCGTTGTAGAGGTCATCAGTCAGTCCCTGCCGCATCGCCGACGCGGCTCGAGTATTCAGTCAAACAACGCACTGGTTCAGCTGCGCGATGCGCATCCGCGCCACCTCGCGCTCCCGAATCGGCAGGCTGCTCTCGACGTAGGTGGCCTTGCCGAGCGCCGAAACGCCAGCCCCGATGTGCGGGGCCAACATCCACA
>JAYSTV010000202.1:0-3769 GCA_043719425.1 Acidimicrobiia bacterium
GCGACAATTGAACGCCGACGTGTTGTTGGCCGCCGTCGACGCGTCGTCGTCACCGCCAAACACTTCGATCGGATCCATCCGGGCGATCGGGAACTGGGCGGCGAAGAGCGTAGAAAAGACTCGGCCGACGCTGGCAGCCACTTCGCGGTGGACCACCACAGCGCCCTCGCGGCGAACGCCCTCGAAATCCACGAAGGGCACGACCACGCGACGCAGATCGCCCAGTGGGACCGGGCAACCGGGGCTCCAGGTGACGCCAACCATGGCCGTTCGGGTTGCCGCGCTCAGTGGCTCGATGCGGGCCGTGGGTGCGGAACCGGTCACGGCTACGGCTGACGGGGAGCCGCTCGCCACGAGGACAGCCACGAAGGACAGGGCGGCAAGGAACGCCCGGCGACCGTGACGTCTCCTGTCATTGCGCTGCGCTGCTCCGCTTCGCACTCCTACGTCTCCACCACACGACGACCCTCCAACGCCCGTCCGAGGGTGAGTTCGTCGGCGTATTCCAAGTCACCGCCGACCGGCAGGCCACTGGCAATCCGTGACACCTTGATCTCCACGTTCTTGAGCAGACGGGCCAGGTACATCGCCGTCGCCTCGCCGTCGAGGTTGGGGTTGGTGCACAGGATCACCTCGTCGACCTCTTCCTCGCCAAGCCGACGAAGCAGTTCTTTGATCCGAAGCTGGTCGGGCCCGATCCCTTCGAGATGGTTGATGGCCCCCTGCAGCACGTGGAACCGGCCCCGAAACTCCTTCGTCCGTTCCACCGCCACAATGTCCTTCGGTTCCTCGACCACGCATAGGGTGCGTGCGTCGCGGGACGGATCTCGACAGATCGCGCACTCGGCGGTATCTGCATTGGCCTGGCCGTCGGCAGCGGTATCAAGCTCGGCGATGTTGAAACACCGCGAGCAGAACACGACGAGTTCCTTGGCCCGGGCCACGGCGCGAGCCAACCGCAAAGCGTCTTCTTTCGAGCGCTTGAGCAGGTGATAGGTGATCCGTTGAGCCGACTTCGGTCCAATGCCGGGCAGGCGACCGAATTCGTCGATCAGCTCCTGCACGGGCCCGGCGTAGAGGCTCACTGGCGGGCCAATCGAAGTGGCCCGCAAACACGTGTAGCGAGCAGTGAAGCGCAGCGGAGCAGCGCAGCGCAGCGCAATGACAGAGACTCTCGCAGCTCCGCTGGGGCAATTGACTTTCGGGCCGACTCTCGCAGTGCCATTAGCTGAGCAACCCGCCGAGGGCTCCGCCACCGAGTCCGCCGGCCAGGCTGCCCATGAGCTCTGCACTGGCCGCTGCGGCTCGGCCCGACGCATCGCGCACGGCGGCCAGCACGAGGTCTTCGAGCATGGACACATCGGACGGATCCACGACTGTCGGGTCCAGACGAACGGCAAGAAACTCACCGGCGCCGGAAACATCGACCTGCACGGCGCCGCTACCGGACGAACCGGTGAAGTGTCGCTCGGCCGCCTCGGCTTGGGCGGCGGCGAGCTTTTGCTGCATCTCCATGGCTTGGCCGAGCAGCGCGTTGAGGTCGAAACCGGGGGTGTCGGACATGGATTCCTTAGGCGTCGGGGACGAGCTCGGCGCCCGGAAACGCGCGGGCGATGTGGTCGAGAGCGGTTGGGGCCGGGCCATCAGCGTCGACCAACGCCGAGAGATCGACCTCGTGCTCATCCTGGGGGGCGGGAACGGGCGCGACCAGTTCGGGTTTCGCCGGAGGTGCCGCGGCGAACCGGCGATTGGCCAATGCGTCGTTGGCATCGGACGCGTCGGGCACCGGCGCCCCCGCGGACGGGTCGACCACGAGAGTGACGCCGACTGGATGGCTCCGAAGGCTGGTGAGGGCAGCGGCCAAATCCGGGATGAACTCCTCGCAGCGGCCGAGGTGCATGGCGTTGGGCAACGCCACCTCGACCGATGATGGCGACAGGGTGGTGAACCGTCCGGCCGAGAACATGGCCCGGGCCTTACCCCGCAGTTGTTGGAGGGCCGCGTCGCGCTCGTCGAGCGGGCCATCGGCGACCGGCGTAACAACGGGGGCGGAAACCGCAGCCGGGGCTGGGCGTGCCGGCGCCACACGGGTGGGGGCCGGGCGTCCGCCGAGCTGAGCGCGGGCGCCGTCGGCCACCCCGGAACGGCGTGATCCAGTGGGGGGCGGCGCTGACGGAAGCGTGGTGGCCAGGCTGGGCATGGTGCCGCCCACAGGAGCCGGAGAGGCGAGCGGCGCAATGGGCGCGATGGGCGCGATGGGCACAGCCTCCGAACTGACCGACGCGTCGACGATCGGCGACAACGGGAGCACTGGCGTGACCACGGGGGCCGCCGCTACCGGGAGCGGCGCTGACGGTGCCGGCAATGATGGCGGCGGAACGCCCGCCCGCAGGAGGCGCTCGAGCCGGTCGAGACGCTCCACGAGCGCCGCTGGCGATGTGTCGAGTTCGGGATTGGCGAGGCGAACGAGCGAGGTTTCCAGCACAATGCGCGGATCGATGGCATCACGCTGGATGACGAGCGTTTCGCCGAGGACTTCGAGCGCCCGCGTGGACGCCGCCGGGGTCAGCGCCCGGATGAGCTCGTCGGACGCACCCGGCCGGACCAGGCCCATGTGCGCCAGGAACACCTCGCGCAGCACCTCAATGAGGTCCCGAACCAACTGGCGAGGGTCACGGCCGCGCTCCATGGCCCGGTCGACCGCGGTGAGGACGGCACCGACGTCGCGAGCGCCGACCGCGGCGGCCAATTCGGTGACGTCGAATGTGTCGCCGACCCCGCCCGACGCGGCCACAGAATCAAGCGCCGAGAGCGCATCGCGCGCCGACCCATTGCCCCGCTTGGCGACGGCGGCGAGTGTGGCGTCGTCGAGATCCAGCCCCGCTTGCTCGGCGATGTTGCGGACCAGGCCGGTCAGCGCGTCGATCGAAAACAGCCGAAACTCGAACACCTGGGTGCGACTGCGAATGGTGGGAAGGACCTTTTGCGGATCGGTCGTGGCCAGCACGAAGACCACGTGCGGCGGCGGCTCTTCCAGGGTCTTGAGCAGTGTGTTCGACGCTGCGGTGGAGAGCATGTGGACCTCGTCGAGGATGTACACCTTGCGCCGCCCCGCGGTGCCGAGCGAGGCCCGGCTCACGAGGTCGCGCATGGCATCGACCCCGTTGTTCGACGCCGCGTCGAGCTCGATGACATCCATCGACGATCCAGCGGCAACTTGCACACATGACTCGCACAGCCCGCACGGTTCTCCGTCTTGCAGGTCCGTGCAGTTCAGCGCCTTGGCCAGGATGCGGGCCGAGGTCGTTTTGCCGCAGCCGCGTGGCCCGCAAAACAGATACGCGTGGGCCACCCGATCAGTCCGCACCGCATTGCGCAGGGTCTCGGAGACGTGCTCCTGCCCGACCATGCTGGCAAACGTCTGCGGCCGGAACCGACGGTAGAGGGACTGATACGACATCGCGGTACGACTGTACCGGTAGGCCTGTGACAGTCAGCCCGGATGCTGCAGAGCCATCGCGGTACGACTGTCCCGGTAGGCCTGTGACAGTCAGCCCGGATGCTGCAGAGTCATCGCGGTACGACTGTACCGGTAGGCCTGTGACAGTCAGCCCGGATGCTGCCCGGCGGTACGTCCAAGTTGGCTAACGGCGGTCGGTGAAGAACGTTTTCAGCAACGCCGATGATTCGTCGGCGCGGACGAACGGGGTGACGGCGATTTCGTGGTTGAGACGGGCGTCGGCACACAGGTTGTAGAGCGAACCCGTGG
>JAYSTV010000203.1:0-9090 GCA_043719425.1 Acidimicrobiia bacterium
ACACCCACGCCAAGCAAATGAAGGCCATGGCCGGCATGTCGATGCCGCACAAATCGACGTCGTACAAAGACGGCGAAGGGTTTGCCGAGATCAAGGCCAAGACAACCGGCGAGATCCGCACGACGTTTCGCAAGCCCGGACGCACGATTATTGGCTGCCATCTACCGGGCCACTACGAGGGCGGCATGCGGCTCACCGTGATTGTGACGCCACCGAGCCTGGGCTGAGCACTGCACGCATGCAACTTTTGGCCGGGGCTCTTCTAGCCTGGCCCGGTGCCCGTCTCGCCCGCTCCAACCCCGTCCCCGGCCGCTGATCCTTTTGCGCTCTTTCGCCTCGACGGCAAGGTCGTCCTGATTACCGGAACATCGTCGGGGATCGGGGTCAGGTTCGCTCGGGTCCTTCATGCCGCGGGAGCGCAGGTCGTCATGGCCGCTCGTCGACTGGATCGTCTCGAAGCGTTGGCGGCCGAACTTCCGGGGGCGCGGTCGATCGCTGCCGATGTGAGTCGGCCGGAGGAATGCGCTGGCCTCGTGGACCAGGTGGTGGCGGAGTTCGGGCAAGTCGACGTGCTGGTGAACAATGCGGGCACGGTCGCGAACTTCAAGCCGGAGGACGAGCCCTACGAAGAATGGCGGCGCGTGATGGCGCTGAATCTCGACGGGGCGTTTCTGCTCGCCCAGCGTTGCGCCAACGCGTCGATGTTCGCCAACGGCGGAGTAATCGTGAATGTGGCATCAATGCTGGGCCACATCAGTTCGGGGCAGATGACCCAGGCGAGCTACGCCGCGTCCAAGGGTGCGCTCGTCAACCTCACCCGCGAGCTCGCCTGTCTCTGGGCACGCAAAGGCGTTCGCGTGAACGCGCTGTGTCCGGGCTTCTTCGATTCTGAATTGACCAACGAGCTGATTGTCGACGAGAGCGGGGCGAAATGGCTTCGTTCGAAAACACCAATGGGTCGAGTGGGGGCGGAGGGCGAGCTTGATGGCGCATTGCTGTTCTTGTGCAGTGCCGCCAGTTCGTACGTCACGGGGCAGTCCCTGATCGTCGACGGCGGCTGGACCGCGGCGTAGGTCGCAATTATCGTACGCGTGCATACTAATATGGCCGGGTCGGTCTCGACCATCGTGGCCTCGATGCATCTCCGGCGCGTGTCGTCTCGGGGTATCGCTCGAGCGGTCGCGTCGATGGCGCTCGATCGTCCTCGCTTGGCCCGCGTTGAGGGTCTCCGCTTCTTCAAGTTGCTCGGCACCGGGAGCGGGCAAACCTTTCTGCCAAGCGACGCCGATCTGCATACGTGGGGTCTCTTTGCCGTGTGGGACTCGCGTGAGGCCTTGACCCGATTCATGACGTCGTCGGTCGTCCGAAGTTGGTCATCGACCGAGGAACAATGGTCGGCGGTTCTCCTTCCGCTGCGATGGAAGGGGGAGTGGTCGGGGCGCGATCCCCTCCAGGGCGCGGTGGCCGGGGCAGTCGTGCCCGGACGCGCGATCGCGGCAATCACTCGGGCTCGCGTGAAACCGTCGCAGTGGCGACGCTTCGCCGCGGCCACGCCACCAGTTGCCGCGGTGGTCAACGGCACGCCCGGCCTTCGCTTCACGGTCGGGATTGGTGAGGCGCCGATTGGATTGCAGGGTACGTTCTCGCTGTGGGACTCGAATGATGCGCTGGCATCGTTCGCCTACGGAAGCGCCGAGCACCGCGAGGTCATGGCGCGCACCGTGAGCGATCGCTGGTACGCCGAGGAACTGTTTGCTCGCTTCAGCGTGCTCGAAACGACGGGGACGATCAATGGCGTCGCTCTCTGACTTCGCTAATGGTCTGCGCGCCTATCAATGGCGGAATCGCGTGCCGCGGTTGGGCCTTGTCGGGTTTGGTGCTGTGCTGGCCCTCCAAATCCCCTATCCGTTGCTCTCGATGGACGGGCAACGGCACGTCACGCGGTGGGCGGTTGTGGCGTTCTTCTTCACCTCGGTGGTGCATGCCTGGTGGAGTCGCGGGCCGCGGGCGGCGGTTGCGCTGATCGTCGTGTGCGTTGGCGGCGGGCTGGTTGCGGAGCTGGTTGGTTCCAAGACCGGGGTGCCGTTCGGGAACTACGACTACACGACCGTTCTTGGTTGGCGCGTCGTCGGTGTCCCGGTCGTCGTGCCGCTGGCCTGGGCCATGTTTGGGTGGTTAGCGCTGCTCATTGCTCAGCGTGTCGGTGGCGGATTGCGCGGAGCGGCAATGGGTGCGGTGTTGTTGGTGGCGTGGGATCTCTTTCTTGACCCGCAGATGGTCCGAGTGGGCGGATGGGTTTGGCGTGACACGGTCGGTCCGTCGCTGCACGGGATCCCGCTGGTGAACTCGCTCGGGTGGTTCGCCGTCGGGTTGATCCTGGTTTCAGCGCTCTTGGTTACCGTCCCGTCTCGGCGGGTCGACCGCTTCGAGGATCTGGGTTGGGCGTTGCTTGGCTGGACGCTGTTTTCGGAGACGCTGTTGTTTGCGGTGTTCTTCCGGTGGCCGAGCGTCGCGATGGTGGGAACACCTGCGCTCGGGCTGGTGCTGTGGCTCGCGTGGCGTCATCGCTCGTCGCTCACGGACCGCGGATGAACGTCGTTCGGGTGGGTTCGTGGCTCGCCGCAGTCCTCGCTGCGCATGGCGCGGTGAACGCACGGTTGTTGCGTCGGACGGAGTCCGTTGCGTCTCCCGTCGCCGAACGCGTCGTCGTCTGTGTGCCGGCTCGCAACGAAGCTGCGTCGATCGGGGCATGTGTCGATTCGATCGTTGCGTCCGTCGGTCTTCGCGACATGCAGGTTGTGGTGCTTGACGATGACTCGTCGGACTCGACAGCACAGATCGTTCGAACGCGGATGTCACTTGGATCCTTGGCCCTCATCGACGGCGGCGAAGATCCCCTGCCGCAGGGTTGGCTGGGAAAGCCGTGGGCATGCGAGCGTCTACGTCTGTCGAATGACGCTGAGGTCTTCGTGTTCGTTGACGCCGACGTGCGGGTTCAGCCGGACGCAATCGCTCGTGCTGTCGCCCTGCTGCGCTCGAGCGGTCTCGATCTTGTGTCGCCGTATCCTCGTCAGCTTGCAGTCACGCCGGCAGAACGATTGGTGCAGCCGCTCCTGCAGTGGCTCTGGCTCACGCTGCTTCCGCTTCGGCTCGCCGAACGGAGTCGGCCGAATTCGATGGCGGCGGCCAACGGACAGTTCCTCGTGATCGATGCGGCGGCGTTAGATGGGGTCGGCGGGTTTGGTGCTGTGCGAGGTGACGTTCTCGACGACGTGGCCTTGGTTCGAGCCTTCAAGCGAGCGGGTCGTCGAGGCACCGTCGTCGACGGAACCGATCTCGCGTCATGTCGTATGTACACGGACTGGTCGTCGCTTCGTGATGGCTACACCAAGAACCTCTGGGCGGGAACGGGCTCGCCGTTGGGTGCATTTGGCCTGGCATCGTTGCTCCTCCTTGCGTACGTCGTGCCACCGCTCGGAATGGTCGGCGTGTTTGGTCGCGAAGCACGCCGATTTGGTGTCCTTGGCTATCTTGCCGGGGTGATGGGCCGAGTCATAAGTGCACGAAGAACTGGAGGGCGAGTTGTCGATTCCGTCGCCCACCCGGTCTCGATCGTTGCCCTGGTTCATCTCATCGGCCGATCGTGGCGTGCGCACCATGCCGGCAGCATTTTGTGGAAAGGCCGACCCGTTGGCTGACGTGGTGGTGATCGGTGCCGGCATCGGCGGACTGGCGGTCGCGGCGCGGCTGGCCGCACGTGGTCGACGAGTAGTGCTTTGCGAGCAAGCCGAGACGGTTGGCGGCAAGCTGGGTATCCACGAACAGAACGGCTTCGCCTTCGATACGGGTCCGTCGTTGGTCACCCTGCCGTACATCCTTGATGATTTGCTGACTGCCGTGGGGGTGGAACGTCGCGACGTCCTTGAGCTCCGACGTCTCGACCCCATTGCTCGGTATCGCTTTGGCGACGGAACCTGGTTCGACGCACCGGCCGGACGCGTTGAGTTCGAAGATGCCGTCGAGACGCTCCGGCCGGGCAACGGCCTGCAATGGCGAGCGTTCTATGAACGAGCGGAACGAATCTGGAATGCCACCCACGGTCCGTTCCTCGAGTCGCCCATGGCCGGAGGTTGGGACCTCGTTCGACAGTCCGTCCGAGTGCGAGATCTGCTCACAATCGCCCCGTATCGGACGCTTCGTTCGCTGGCCGAGCACTATTTCGACGACCCTCGCCTGGTGGCGTTTGTAGATCGGTACGCCACCTACACCGGCTCGGACCCAAGGCGGGCACCCGCAGCTCTCGCTTCGGTCCCCTTCGCCGAGCGTCACTTCGGCGCCTGGTACGTCGACGGCGGTCTCCGTCGCATCGCCGACGTGCTGCTTTCGCAATGTGTTGCGCTCGGAGTTGATGTTCGTACGCGCGCTGATGTTCTTGAAGTACTTGTTCGGTCGGGTCGTGCTGTCGGCGTTGCGCTCCATGACGGAACCCGGATCGACGCGACCACGGTGATCGCCAACGCCGACGCCGCCCATCTCTATCGCGATCTTGTTCCCGCCGGGGTGGAACGCATCCGAGCGCAACGGGCGCTGGCCCGGTCCGGTCCGAGCCTGAGTGGGTTTGTGCAATGCCTCGGCGTTCGGGGAACGACTCCGGCGATTGCCCATCACACAGTGCTTTTTCCGGAACGGTACAACGACGAGTTCGATGAGGTCTTCGGGCGCTGCGGTCGTCGGCGCGTGCCCGTCCGGCCGGTCGTCGATCCCACGATCTACATCTCGAACCCCAACGATCCTGCGATCCGGCCCGACGGTCACGAGGCCTGGTTCGTGCTGGTCAATGCTCCTCGGCACGATCCGGTTGGTGGTGTCGACTGGCGCCGGCCGGGTCTTGCCGAAGAGTATGCCGACCTGATTCTCGACCGACTCGCATCGCGCGGAGTCGACGTGCGCGATCGTGTGTTGTTCCGCGAGATCCGTTCGCCGGCCGACCTCGCCGATCGTACGCGCGCTGACGGTGGCTCGATCTACGGCACATCGTCGAACGGACCGCGCGCGGCTTTTCTTCGCCCGTCGAACCGGTCACCGCTTCCCGGTCTGTTTCTCGTTGGTGGATCGTCGCACCCGGGTGGTGGTCTCCCGCTCGTGATGCTCAGCGCGCAGATCACTGCCAGCCTCGTCCCGTAACCCTGGGTCAGTCGGTTGACGATCGTTGCCTCTTGTCGTGGGCCAGCTGACTCGCTCGGGCCAGCTCACTTCGATTTTTCCGTGTTTTGCTGGCCCGAGCGAGTGTGCTGGCCCACCGAGACGAGAAGAAGACGAGTGCCGAACTCTTCCTGCAGACCCCGGTAACGTCGCGCTGGTGAGTGATGCAATCGCTGATCGACTGAACCAACTCCCGAAGCCCGATCGGTGGTTCGGCAGCGACAACCAATCGGGCGCCTTTCCGGAAGTGCTCGATGCGTTGGTCGACGCGAACCGGGGACATGCGGTGGCCTATGGCGACGATTCTTGGACCGCCAAGTGCATCGACACGTTTCGTGGTCTGTTGGGCGGTGAGCGCGACGTGTATCTGTCGTGGAATGGCAGCGGCTCCAACGTTGTCGCCCTGCAGACGCTGCTTCCCAAGTTCGGGGCCGTGATCTGTACCGAGGCCGCGCATATCGCCGTCGACGAAACCGGCGCTCCCGAACGGATCACCGGGGCGAAGTTGATCGATGTGCCGAGCGGTGACGCCAAGCTCACGCCGCAACAGATCGAGCATCAGGTGCATGCGTTGGGCAACCCCCATCACGCCCAACCAGCCGTGGTCTCGATCACTCAATCGACAGAGCTGGGCACGCTGTACTCCGTCGACGAAATTGCGACGATCTGCGACGCCGCCCATCGCCATGGCATGACCGTCCATATGGATGGTGCCCGCATCGCCAACGCGACCGCGGCCCTCGGCGTTTCGCTACGCGCACATACTTTTGACGCGGGGGTCGATGCGCTCTCGTTCGGTGGGACGAAGAACGGTCTGATGAACGCTGAGGCGGTGATCTTTCGCAATGCACAGGTGAGCGCGCCGTACCTGAGGAAGCAGGCGACACAGCTGCCATCAAAAATGCGGTTCATCGCCGCCCAGTTCCTCGCCGCCTTCGAAGACGATCGGTGGCTCCGCGCCGCCGGTCATTCGAACGCCATGGCGGCGAAGCTCGATGCGCTCGTGCGCAACGTGCCGGGCGTGACGATCGAACGACCGACCGTGGTTAACTCGCTGTTTCCGGTGCTCCCGGCGGCAGTGTTGGAGCCACTGCAAGCCTGGTGTCCGCACTACACGTGGGACGCAACGCGCAGCCAGGCTCGGTGGGTCTGCAGCTTTGATACGACCACCGACGATGTCGAAAAGTTTGCTGCCGGCGTGGCCGCGGCGTGCGCGATGACGACAGCCGGATAGGGCTTGCGGTGGGTCCGACAGGCCCCGTGACCCATCCAGGGTTCTCCGGCTCCGGCCGATGACTCGGGTGTGACTTCCGGCCCGTCCGCGCCCGATCGAGCTTTCGTGCATCGGTGCACGCGGACGGTGCGGTGGGCTCACGTCGTCGTCGCGGTCGCGACAGTGACGAGCGTGGCGTCGTCGGCGAGTGGCGCGAATCGTCGGACGAGTACCGGTGCTCCGTCGGCGTCGGCACGGTCCGGGTCGTTCACTGCCGCCCAGACGAACACCGCCGTGGCCAACGCCTGCTCAGCGGTGCGGGTTGGCGACGTTGCTTTATGGGCCAAGTACAGCGGTCTGAACGAGGCGAGTACGAGCGCCGACCTTGCCCGCGCGGCAGAAGGGGCCCTTCCGACCTACGAGCGATTCGTCAAAACGTTGCGGGCCATCCCGGCGAGACCGGCGGACTCTGGGCAACGAGATGCCATCGTCGACGTCGTTGTCAGTTACAACACGGTTCTCCGAGCAGTTGCCGGAAGGGCGCGAGGCGGGCAGATGGTGCTGGCCTTGCGCATGCTCAACGACGGATGGCAAATCGCGCACGACGAGGGTGAGCGGCTGAATGCGGTGGCGCAGAAGTCGGGTCTGCGGATTTGCACGCTCTTTGTCATCCCCGATGAGTCGAGCGTTCCATCCAACAACGCAGTTCCTGCGGGAAGCCCCACCACCGTGGCGGCTCCGCCAACGGCGAGCGGCGGAACGTCGGGCACACTTCCATCGACTCCACCGTCATCACCGCCCGCGCCGGTGCCGGACACGACCTCGTACCCGTTGACGACGGATGCCACGTTCGCCGCGGCTATCGCCGTGGCGCCAATCACCTCGCTCCCGGCATTCCCGCAGCTGCTGGTCGGTTCGTACGTGCCGCCTACCGCCGAGAACGCAACGTTGATCAACGATCAAATGACTCGACTGAGTCAGTACTTCCTTGCGTGGGCGGACCGACGAGTGGTTCGTGGCGACGGTCGTGAGCTGGGCACGATTGGGTTCGTGCTGCTTCGACCCGAAGTCGCCGCAGATCCCGTCCAACAGCGCGCCCTCCTCGACCGGGCAATGCCGGGCGCAAGGTACTTCGAATCCATCAACGGTTTCGCCACCTATCGCCGGACCGACCCCAGCGGCGACACGATTTTTGCCATTCGGGGGAATCTCCAGGTGTTTCTCACCATCCCAGCATCTCCGGTGCCGCCCGAGCTTCTGGCCCCAACGCTCGCCCGTAACGTTTTGAGTCGTCTGCGCTAAGGAACTGACGGACGGACATTCGGGTCGGCCACGCAGCCTCCACCTATCGGTCGAAGAAGGTTGAATAGAAGATCGGTGCCACGGTGGCGAGGTCGCTGACCTTCACGCCGTTGGGGCTCACCGTGACGAGGCGTCCGTTGACGATCGACGAGCGGCGGATGACCTCCGGTGGACTGAACGGAACGATCGTCGTTGGCGGAGCAAAGGTGGCCGGAGCGGACGGCAGAGGAGCTGGCGTCGTCGCCCCCGGCGAAGGAACGACGACCGGTCCGGGGACGGGCACCGGGCCAATGTTTCGTCCTTCGTGAACAATGCGTCCTTGCACCATGATGGCGTCGGGCGCGACCTTCGTCACGACAGCCCCGGCGGCGTATTGACCGTTCTCGAACGTCGACTGGGGGATCACCGCATTGCGTGTCGGCGCCCACCAGAGGAAGGCGCGGTGGTCGTACTCCGCCTCGCTCTGCCCGCCGACGCGCAGCTTCGCAACTTGGCGCGGCGCGTCGGGATTGGACACGTCGAAGACCTGAAGGGCGGTGCCGAGCCGCTGACCCTGATCGGTGGCGTCTTGGCCTATTCCGAGGAGCTGTCCGACGCCAATCGGATGCAGATACGACGAGTAGCCAGGGATCTTCAACTCGCCTGCTCGCCTCGGCGCTCGTGGATTGCGAAGGTCGATCACGTAGAGCGGATCGACCTGTCGAAAGGTCACGATGTAGCCGAGGTCGCCGAGGAACCGCACGGCGTAGATCCGCTCGGAGATGCCGAGACCGTTCAGCGAGCCGATTTGATCGAGCGATCGTCCGTTGCGGGCAAGCACTCGCACGCCAGATTGCAGTGGTGAGCCGAATCCGGCGCCATCGGTCGTGACGGCCGCACGGAGCACGCCGCCGAACTCCGACAGCGAGAACTGATTGAGTAGGCGCCCGTCGACCGACCCCGAGGCGAGATAGGTGGCACCGTCTCGAGCCGACAGGTCAAAACTGTGCAGCAGTGTCCGCGGCGCCGACCGCGTGGGTTGCGCCACGATGGCGAAGCCGGCCTGTTGTTGTGGCACCCGAATTTGCGGTCCGAACGGCCCGGTGGTGGCGACATAGAGCGTGCGATCGGAGGCGTAGACGATATTGCCTTCGCCCACGACGCCACCGGAACCGCTCGCCGTGAGACGAGCGTCCGGCACATCGAGGTCGATCGTGGCGACCCACGTGAGCGCTAACCCCGAGGTGTCGGCCGGTTTGCCGATCTCAACACAGTTCACGGCTTGGCGAAGGGCCGAGGGGTTGGCTCCTTCGTCGGAGTTGTAGCTGCGGGGGAGCCAATCGTCGGCCTTGGCCTTGCTCACGATGGCCCGGTTGCGTCGGGTCGCCGCCGCC
>JAYSTV010000204.1:0-1526 GCA_043719425.1 Acidimicrobiia bacterium
TTGACCGCGGGCGATCACTTTGGACGTGAAATCGACGCTTTCGTCGACGGCGGATGCCACCGTCCCTCCCACGGTCGCTGCCACGACGAGGACGCCATCGTGAACGACGTGCAGCACGGTGGAGTACGCGCCGACGAGTCGCTGGGCCTGTTCGGCCAGTTCGTTCAGCACCACGTCGAGATCGAATGCGGACTTACTGATCGTCTGCAGAACACCGGCGACAGCAGTTTGCTGTTCGAGCGCCGCGCTGACCTCGCGGTTGCTTTCCTCCAACTCCTTGAACAAACGGGCGTTGGCAATAGCGATGGCGGCCTGATCGGCGAAGCCCTCGAGGATGGCGACATGACGGTCGTCGAAGGCGTCGGCGGTAGGCCGCCTCAAGACGAGGAAACCTATCGGTCCGTCGCGACCTGGCAGCGGAACCGCCAGAAGTGACGCGACATCGAGACCATGGGTCCGGGCCAGCTGCCCGGTGAAGGGGTAGTCAGCCTCCCACTCGGCGATCGGACCGCTGACCCGGATGGGTTTGTTATGAGAGTAGGCGGCGCCCGGAAGCGTCGCCCGCAACCCACGGGAGTCGTGCGTGCTCACGAGGCCATCGGATTCGTTCCAGAACTGCCAGGCTCCGTCCTCGACGAAGCCGATCGAGCCATAGTCGGCGTCGCACAACCGCCGGGCCGCTACCGCGATTGCCGGCAACGTCTGGGAAATGTCACCCGGCGACATGCTGATCACGCGCATGACGTCGGCCGACGCCGTCTGCTGCTCCAGTGCCGCGCTCACTTCGCGGTTGCTCTCCTCCAGTTCCTCGAACAGGCGCGCGTTCTCGATGGCGATGACGGCCTGATCGGCGAAGGTCTGGAGGAGTTGTTTCTCGGAGTCGGTGAAGCGAATCTCACCCGCTCGAATCACGTTGAGAAGGCCGACCACGCCAACGCTGCTCCGCATCGGGACGCAGACAACGGAGTGCTCGCCGTAGCGGTCGAAGCCCGAGTTGCTGAGCGCAGACCCGGCGCGATTGCTCTCTCGAACGGTGGTCGCGAGAATTCGGTTGCGTTCGAGCACGAGTTCTTCGAATGGGCCGAGCCGGGCGTTGGCCGGATCGTCGTAGTGGACCATCTCGGAAGGTGGGTACACGTAGGTCGTGGCGTACTCGCGTCCGTTGAGGCCACGGATCGACACATGGATAGACGGAACGAGTCGATGCGCCTGTTCGGCGAGTTCGTTGAGCACGACGTCGAGATCGAACGCGGACCGGCTGATCGTCTGGAGCACGCTCGCGACGGCGGTCTGTTGCTCAAGTGCCGCGCTGACTTCGCGGTTGCTTGCCTCGAGCTCGCTCACAAGGCGGGCGTTTTCGATGGCGATCACGGCCTGATCAGCGAACGTCTGCAGCAGCTGCTGTTCGGAATCGGTGAAGCGACCGACACCAAGGCGAGCAATCGCCAGCATTCCGAGCAGTCGATCGCCCTGGAACAGCGGGACGTTCGCGTTCGAGATCGGTCCGAACCGGTCGAACAGGCGGA
>JAYSTV010000205.1:0-1523 GCA_043719425.1 Acidimicrobiia bacterium
ATGATCGAGGCTACAGCGGGGGTGCCAGCACCGAACCGTGAACTGCTCACCTACCACGATGCGTACGCCTACTTCTCGGCGCACTACGGCTGGAGGGTCATCGGGGCGATCCAGGTGTCGAGCTTCGAGGACCCAACCCCGAAAGAGGTCGCTGAGCTCGTCAAGCAGATCAAGTCGGAGAAGGTCCCGGCGATCTTCGGGTCGGAAGTGTTCCCGAGCCCCGTGCTCAAGCAACTCGCGACCGAGACCGGCGTCAAGTACGTGGACAAGCTTCGCGACGACGATCTCCCCGACGCTCCCGGCAACCCTGACCATTCGTTTCTGGGTTTGATGAAGTTCGATTTCGCAACGATGGTCGAGAACCTCGGCGGTGACGCGACCAGGCTCAAAGCGTTCGACGCAAGCGACGTCGTTACTGACACGGCCGACTACCCGCAATGAGACCGGACCTGCAGCCGCACGGAACGACGTCAGTCGATTCGATCGAAGTCCTGGTTCGCTTGGACCGGATCACTTGCAGCTACGGGCAAGGTACCCCTGTCCTCGATGACGTGTCCTTGACGATCCGGCCTGGCACGTTCACCGGGATCGTCGGCCCGTCGGGGTCCGGCAAGACCACGGTGCTTCGGCTCCTCCTTGGCCTCGTCCACCCGCAAAACGGAACGGTGACCCGCCGTCCGAGTCTGTCGATCGGGTACGTCCCCCAAGTCGAGACGATCAACTGGAACTTCCCGGTCACCGTCGCCGAAACCGTGCTGATGTCAGCTCGAAACGGACGGAACTGGCCCTGGACCAACAGTGCTGAGAAACATGCCGTCGCCGACGTCCTCGAACGCCTCGGAATCGGCGACCTCGCCCACCGCCACATCCGCCAACTCTCCGGCGGACAACAACAACGGGTGTTCATCGCCCGAGCTCTGTTCAAAGCCCCGGAGCTGTTGCTTATGGACGAACCAACGTCGGGCGTCGATGTCCGCACCCGTCACGAGATGCTGCACCTGCTGTCCGAGCTACACGACAGCGGTATCTCGATCGTGGTCACGACCCATGACCTCAACGGACTTGCCGCTCATCTCCCCCACCTCGTCTGCCTGAACACGACGGTGATGGGAGTCGGCACACCCCACGAGGTACTCACACCCGATATCCTCGAACGAACCTATGGCGCGCCAATGGAAGTCCTCGAACATGCCGGGATGCCGCTGATCGTCGAAGGCCGCCGCGCATCCAAAATGAGGCACACCTCCTGATGTGGCACACACTCACCGAACCACTCCAATTCGGGTTCCTCCGCCACGCACTCGTGGTGTGCACCATCGCCGGCGCCTTGTGTGGGCTCCTCGGCGTGTTCGTCACCCTGCGCGGGATGAGCTACATCGGCCACGGCCTGTCCCACGCCATCTTCGGTGGCGCAGCGATCAGCGCAGCGGTCGGCCTCAACTTCTTTGTCGGCGCCGGCGTGTGGGGCGTCGCCTCCGGCCTCGCTATCGGTCGCGTCACCCGCAAACGGGCGATCGCCGCCG
>JAYSTV010000206.1:0-1523 GCA_043719425.1 Acidimicrobiia bacterium
GTGTCCTCACTCACCGACTCTCGCGTGATCATCGATCAGCCGGGCGCGGAAAAGTTGATTGGTCAGGGTGACATGTTGATGCTCACCGTCTCGTCCAACGTGGCGACGCGCGTCCAAGGCAACTTCGTCAGCGAAGAAGAAGTACGCGGCATCGTGAACTTCTGGAGCCGTCAGGCCAAAGACGTGTCCAAGCACGAGCCGTCGATCGACGCCGCAGACGATCCGGGCGCCAAGGACTTCACCACCGGCTTCGTCGGTCAGCGGGCTGCCGGTCCGCTTCTCGACGGTCCCATTGACAAGCCTCGTCCGGCCGCCTTCACCTACGGGGGCGCGGGCGAGCTCAGCGGCTCGGCCCTCACATCGCCAACTGGCGATGGTGGCGATGAGGACGACGACGACCTGCTCGATGCCGCCATGGACCTGGTGGTGCGCAGTCAGTTCGGGTCTACCTCGATGTTGCAGCGCAAATTGCGCGTCGGTTTTTCGCGCGCCGGTCGTCTCATGGACCTGCTGGAGTCGCGCGGTGTCGTGGGCCCCACGACTGGCTCGAAGGCGCGCGAGGTCATGATGACTGTCGAGGAGCTCGAAGCGCTTCGGCCTCGACCGGAGTAGCCGGATGCGTGCTCGTGTGCCGGCCTCGTCGGCCAACCTCGGCCCTGGTTTCGACACGCTGGGGGTGGCGCTCAGTCTCTATACGCAAGTGACGATCACGCCCGCCGAACGTCTGTATCTCGACGTCGTTGGTGAAGGTTCGGGATTTCCGAAAAACGGAACGCACTTTGCGGCCAAGCTCGCCCGGCAGATCCTCGGTCATGATCGCCTGCATATCGAGATCGAGAGCGAGGTGCCCGTGTCCCGCGGCCTCGGTTCGTCGGCGGCATTGGCGGTGGCGGTGGTGGCGGCGTGCGGACATCCTGACCCGCTCACCGTTGTTGGATTGCTTGAAGGTCACGCCGACAACGCCGCCGCCTGTGTGCTCGGAGGTTTCGTAACGGCGACCATCATCGGCGGCAGAGTCGTGGCCCATCGGCTTCCGCTCGACCCGGGTCTTTCGTTCGTTGCCGTCATTGCGAACCAACCGCTCTCGACGAAAGATGCACGGCTGGTGCTGGCCGAGGACGTGCCGCTCGTCGACGCAACGTTCAATCTCGGCCGGATGGGCGCGCTGATCGCGGGGCTGGCCGATCGCCGCCACCTTCGTCCCGAGGCGTTCGACGATCGTCTGCACCAGACCCGAAGAGCGCCGTTGTTCCCGGCCGCGACGGTGCTTCTCGATGCGCTGCTGAGCGCCGGAGCGCTCGGAGCGTGCTGGTCGGGGGCGGGCCCGACGCTGCTCGGCGTGTGTGACTGCGCGGCCGCCGAACATGTCCGGAGTGAGGCCGAGATGGCCATGATCAGCGCCGGTGTCGCCGGGCGTGCGCTCGTCCTTCATCCTGATCCGGTCGGCTTGGTGGTCACGCCGTAGACGTCGGCCTTGGTGTGATCGACGCAACCACCTTGGGCCGGTTAGCGTTCGGCCATGG
>JAYSTV010000207.1:0-9071 GCA_043719425.1 Acidimicrobiia bacterium
GGATCGGCGGTGCCGTTGGCGTAGAACGCATACGACGCGCCCCCGTCGGGAGCGATATGGGCCACGGCCAGCGTGGTGCTGTCGCTGGTGTCGACTACCCGGTCGATGGCCGCCCCAGCACCGGTGAGATGGTTGCGGAGAACGACCCCGAACCGATCGGTCGAGAGGCGGCCGAGGAAGCCGGTAGCGGCGCCCATCCGGGCGAGGCCAACCGCCGTGTTGCACGGCCCTCCTCCGGGATGGGCATCGAACCGGCCAGGCTCAACGCGCGACGCCGTCAGGTCGATGAGAGCCTCTCCACACACCACGATCACGGCAGGCGAGCGTAGGCCAGCCGACTTGGCATCCCAGATACTGGGTGTTGGCATCCCAGATCCCGGAAGTTGCGGGTTGACGTGCGCCGAAATCGTCGGTCCGGGATGCCGACCTAGGGGGTCTGGGATGCTGGCGAACCCTGTCCGCCGTGGAGTTCGGCGGCCAACGCGATGGTTGCATCGGCGGTCATCGCGACCCACCACTGGGCGGTGCCGTCCTTTGCGTAGGCGGCGACGGTCGGGCCCTCGGAACACGCGCCAAGGCAGCCGGTTGCCGTACACCGGACGCTGCCGCCGGTCTTGTAATACGCCAGCTGATCACGTTCGAGCCCGGCCCAGACGGCCGAGAACATGGCGCCCGCGCCGCGAGCCGTGCAGTTCGGCCCGATACAGACCAACAGATGCGGGGTGGGCGCGGCCGCGTTGTGCGGACGGGGCGATCCGCTCATGCACCCACGGTACCTGTGACCATGCCGTTACTCGGTCGCTAGTGGGGCAGCGCAGCCACGAGATCACGCACGAGATCGTCGGTGTCCTCGAGCCCACACGAAATTCGCAACGTTCCTTCGGAGATGCCAACCGCGGCCAGTTCGTCGGCATCGAGTCCGGCGTGCGACGTGGTTGCCGGGTGCGTGAGCAACGTTTCCGGTCCGCCCAACGACGTGGCCACCGTGGCCAGCCTCGAGCGGCCCATGAAAGCCGCTGCGGCTTCACGGCCACCGGCCAAATCGACTGTGAGTAGGCCACCGTGTCGCCGCATCTGAGAAACGGCGAGTGCATGCTGGGGATGCGACGACAGCCCGGGGTAACGAACTCCGTTCACGGTCGGCTGACGCTCCATTGCCGTGGCCACGGCGAGCGCCGACTGGGACTGTTGGACGAAGCGGACACCGAGTGTGCGCAGCCCGCGCAACGCGTTGGTGGCGTCGAACGGGGAGGCCACGGCGCCGAGCATGATCGAGTAGCTCCAAAGCCAATCGACAACTTCGGTCTCGCCACTGATCACGCCGAGGCATGCGTCGTTGTGGCCCGCGATCGCTTTGGTCGCCGAATGCATGACCATGTCGATGCCCGGTCGATAGGTGTGCTGTCCAACGGGCGTGGCGAACGTGGCGTCGACCAACTTGACCGGACCGACAAGGGCGGCGACTTCGTCGAGGTTGACAAGATCGAGGTTTGGGTTCGCCGGCGTTTCCGCCACGATCAACGTGGTGCCCGGGTGGGCGGCCAGTGCCGTCGCAAACCCCTGCGGCTCGTGGACATCGACCAACGAAAACGTGATCCCGAGCCGCGTCGCCACCAGGCCGAGGTACTGCAACGTGCCGCCGTACATCTGCTTCTGAGCAATCACGTGTGAGCCGGTCGGGCAGAACGCCAGGATCGCCGCGCTGATGGCACCCATGCCCGACGCGAACGCCAGCGACGCATCGGTGCCTTCCATCTCCGCCATGGCATCTTCGAAGGCGCGCACGCTGGGGTTGCCGTGACGGGCGTAGAACTTCGAGACCCGCGGCCGGCTGGCGATGCGACCCGCTTCGAGCGGTGTGCCGATCTCGAAGGTCGTTGACGGCCAGATAGCGGGAGCCAGCGCCCCGCCGTTGCCGATGCGTCCCGACGTGACCGCCAGCGTTTCCGGAGCCGGCCCGGTCGGTGAATCGCTGGTGTTTCCCTCAGGCACGGGTTGACACGCTACTGGAGGGACCTCTCCGGACAGGGGTGGGAAGATGCAACGGCGATGAAGCTCCTGCTCCTCCACGGCCATGACGCCGTCCCCGGCGACCTTCTCCACGTCGCCGAAGCGGTGCGCTCCACGCAGTCCGGGATTGACGTGACGCTCCTGACCGGTCCGGTCCGGCTCCCCAACGGGCGGTTCGCCTGGTGGTCCGACGACAACGGGCCGAGCGCCGGCGTGGCCCTTGTGGCCGAGCACGCAGACATCGGCCCCATAGTCGTGGCCGGGTTTTCTCAGGGTGGTGCGGTCGCCCTGGCCGCCGCCAACCTCGGAGGGGTCATCGGGGCGGCAAGCATTGGTGGGTTCGCCATCGAGCCATTGGAGTTGAGCGCCGACACGGCGCCGCTGTTCGTCGCGCACGGTCGCGACGACGACGTCGTCGACGTCTTTCATGCCGAATTCGTGGCCCGACGGGCGAGCCGCGCCAAGGCCGCGCACACTCTCGCGTTGCACGACGGTGGCCACGAGTGGCCCGGAGAGACCACTGATGCGTTCGTCGCGTGGTTGGAGGAGACCGTTAGGCGCCGGTGAAGGCCGGGGTGTAGTTCGCGAGGCCACCCTGGGCGACGACATCGTCGAGCCAGTTGCCTTCGTAGCGATTCGTCGGCTCCTGGATCAGGTCCGACGGTTGTCCCGGCGCGGTCGACTCCAACGTCCAGGCCTGGCGCTTGTAGGTCCAGTTCGACGGCTGCAGTCGATGCGCTTCGCGCCACCACGGCGTGGCCGCGTCGACCCCGACGGTCTCGCGCAGATGCTCGCCGAGCTCGAAGCAGGCGGCGGCGCGCGCCTCGTCGAGGCTGCGAGGTTGGGACCGAGCCACCACGTCGTCGGGAGCGAGGGCAAAGGCGCTGTCGGCCCCGTTTGCCGCCCAGTCGCGGAGGGCCGCTAGGTAGGGAAGGTGGGCGTTCGGGTCGATGTCTTTGAACAGTTCGAACCGAGCGACGATGCGAGGCGGAAGACCCTCCGGGATCTGCACGCCTGCCATCGCGCTCCCCTGAATACGAGCCGATTCGGCTGGACGGACGAGCACGCCCGCTTCGTCGATCCACGCCGCCATCGGCACGTTGACGAATCCAAGCGCCCCGCCGAGGCTGTGGGTGCGGTCGATGAGCGATGGATGGGTCGGGGCGGCGGCATCGACCCACGGACGGGCCATGTCGGCTTCGGCGTCCATCGCCACGGTCACGATCGTGACGCCAAAGGGGCTGAGTTCTTCGTTCAGGGCCTGCCACACGGGCAGGTCAGTGCGACAGCCTCACCAACTCGCCCAGGTGGCGAGGACCACCTTGCGCCCGAGTAACGACAAGAAGTCAAACGGGGTGCCGTCGAGCTTGGTCATCGACAGGGGAGGTACGACAGCCGTTTCGAGGGCTCGTCCACCGAGCGTTGACGGCCCGAGTGCCCATGTCGACGATGCCTCGTCGTGGACCAGTGGCATCGATAGGCGATCGGCCACGACCGACACATCGATCGAACCGTCGTCGCGCTGGGCGCCCGGAGCCGGCACGCAGATCTCGCTACGACACAGACCCTCCGGTTTGGACTCCCAACCGGTGGCGCGAAGGAGTTCGTCGACGGACGTAGTGAGAGATCGAAGCAGCACGGCGTCCACCGTATCGGTGCCATTGCGTGACTACGCAAGACGGGTGCACCCCGTTCACCTGCTAGACCGCCAAAGCATGACCAACCTTCGCTCGGCGTGGCACGACGGAGCCTCGACCTTCGGCGCCTGGCTCTCGATCGCCTCCTCGGTCTCGGCCGAAACCGTCGCCCGCATCGGCTTTGACTATGTCTGCATCGACGCTCAGCACGGGGCGGTCGAAATGGCCGACGTGATCACCTTGGTGCAGGCGATTGGGCTCGGAGGCTCGACCCCGATTGTTCGTGTTCCGTGGAATGAACCGGGCGTGATCGGTCGCGCTCTGGATGCTGGCGCGCACGGCGTGATTGTGCCGATGGTCAACACGGCGGCCCAGGCGGAGGCGCTGGTCCAGGCCTGTCGGTATGCGCCCCGAGGGTCACGAAGCTACGGTCCGACGGCCGTCGGCGGACGCCATGATGACTATGTGGGATGGGCCGCCGCGAACATTGCCGTGATCCCGATGATCGAAACCGTTGAGGCGATCAACAACCTCGACGACATCCTGGCCGTGCCCGGGATCGACGCCATCTACGTCGGGCCCGCCGATCTTTCGCTCACCCTCGGGCTGGCGCCCCGGAACAACGACGACCGCCCGGAGTTCACCGAGGCCCTCACGCGAATCGTGGCGGCATGTCGCCAGGCCGGCGTGGTCCCGGGCGTCCATGCCGTTGCGAACGTGGCCGAGCGTCGGGTCGAGCAGGGCTTCCGTCTGCTCACCGTGGCCAACGATGTGGTTTCGATGCAGGCGGCGATGACCGGTGAACTGTCGGCGATCCGCCACTGAGCGTGCTGGGCTCACAAAAGTGAATGCGTATGCACCCGTTTGAACACAAAGCGCGCATACGCTCGTCATCGTGCGCACTCATTTCGAACTTCGCACCTCTTCGGCACTTCCCGACGGAACTTCCGACCATGAGGTCGTCTCATCCCGCAACAACCGTTCGCCGCGACGACCACGAAGAGTGGGCCGGAAGGTCCGTTACCCCGGTGGAACTGCGAGCGTGCTGATCGGCGGTGCTCTCGCCGTCGCGAGCATGGCCTTCGCCCTGCCGGCCGGAGCTCAGAACGTGGAACCAGTCATCGTGCCACCGGCGCCGACGACGAGCGCCCCCACGACCGCCGCCCCGGTCACGACCGTGCCGCCAACTTCCGCTCCGCCCACCACCGTTGCTCCGGAACCGGCGACCACGGTGACCACAGCACCGCCGTCGACCGTCGCCGCCACGGTGCCGATCACCGCTACCCCCACGACAAAAAAGCCGAAGTCCGGTGGCACCATCGGAACGGGAAATCCGCAAGCAACCGGTTCGGTCAGCCTTGAGGTCAGCATCGCCCGTCAGGTGATGATTATCCGCAAGGGCGGCGACGTGTGGAAGACGATCCCCGTCTCCACCGGCTCGGGTCGCAAATACTGCAACAAAGGCAAGTGCGGCAACGCGGTGACCCCGCGCGGCCGGTACCGGATTTACAGCCGGGTCTCCGGATGGCGAACTGCGGCCTTGGGACGCCTGTACAACCCGCTGTATTTCAATGGTGGTTTTGCTGTTCACGGCTCGGGATCGGTGCCGCGGTACCCGGCCTCGCACGGGTGCGTGCGAGTGTCCATTTCCAATGCCAGGTGGCTGCCGTCGGCTATCCCCAACGGCACGACGATCTGGATTCACTGACGGCGCGCATCGGTCCATGGCCTCAGGGGAACTCAGAGAGGCGAACGATCAGCTGACGGCCGAGGCAATCTCGGTTGCTACGCGTGCATTGTTTTCGGCCAAGGCGAGGTTGGCCGGAATACTCCTTCCGCCGGTCACGTCGGCGATGCGGCCGAGCACGAACGGTGTAAGCGCGGCGCCGACAACGCCAGCCTGTTTCGCGTCGGCTAGGGCTTGTTCAATGGCGGCCGCAATCTCGGTGGCCGCAATCTCGGCCGCCTCGGGTATGGGGTTGGCCACGATCACGCCGCCCGACAGTCCAAGTTTCACGCGGGCAGAGAGGACACGAGCGGCGATCGCCAGGTCGTCGATGCGTCGGTGGATGGCGATGCCACTTGTGCGGCTGTAAAAGGCGGGGAACTCATCGGTGCCATAGCCGAGCACCGGGACGCTCAACGTGTCGAGCAGTTCAGCGGTCTTGGGGAGGTCAAGAAAGGCTTTGGCCCCGGCCGTCACGACGATAACTGAGTGCCGAGCGATGGCGCCAAGGTCGGCGCTCACGTCGCCGGTGAGGTGATCGTCACGATGCACGCCGCCGATACCGCCCGTGGCGAACACCCGAACACCCGCCGCCGCACAGAGGGCAACGGTGGCCGACACCGTGGTCACGCCCACGTCCCATCCCTCGGCGATCGCCACCGGGAGATCGCGCTCCGCACACTTCTTCGTCGCCGAGAGAACCCGCTCGTACTCCCTTGGTTCCAGGCCGACGCGGGCCACACCGTCGATGACCGCGGTGATCGCCGCCGTGCCCCCTCCGGCTTCAATAGCGGCGACGCAACGATCCAGCACTTCGGCATTGAACGGCACCGGCAGGCCGAGCGTCGACGAGATCGTCGACTCCAACGCCACCACAGGTCGTCCGTCGGCGAGCGCGGCAGCAACAGGGGACGAAACACGAAGCACGGCTCCCAACGTTACGCCCGATGCCAAGTGTGGACTGTGCGGCCGAGTGTGGACGCCATACCCTGCGTCGCACAGTCCACAGACCGCCGCACAGTCCACACTTGGGGTCGGCGGCGCACATGCCAGGATTGGTTGGTGCAGTTTGGTGTTCGACGTTTGGTTCTCCTCGCGGTGGCGGGTTTGTTGGCTGGGACGGCGTTTGGGTTTTGGCAGGGTCGCCAGAGCAGCGGAGACAACGCGACCGGAATTTCGCCGGTGCTCCTCGACGAAGTGATCCCGGGGCTGTGCGTGATGAAGGCACAACTCACGGCCAACGAACGAAGCGCTGCGTACAACACGTTCTGGGATCAGGTCCATCTGCCGGCGCATGCGGTGGCGGCGGAACTGACTGCCCGCAACCGGGTCGCTGCGGGGGAGTTTCAGCGCGCCAAGCTGGCCGTGGAGACGGACCTTTCCACCCTTGCCCCTCGGCTGAGCGCGTCGGTTGACGCCTTCGAGAAGGCGAGCCGAAAAGCGGTCGTCGAAGTCGGTCGACCCGAGCCCCCTGCGTGCCGGTGAGACGCGCCGCGTGGATGCTCGCCGTAGCACTGACCCTCGTGGGCGTTGGGGCCAATCGGGCCGAGGCGCACGCCGCCGGTAACACGCCGGCGTCGAACTATGTGTCTCGGGTGACCTCCACGAAACCCCCGACGAAAACGTTCAGCGCGCAGACGATCGAAGCGGGCGCTCGGCTCGAAGTTCAGTGGCGGTCCGGATCGGAACTCCAGATCGCCGACTACGACGGTTACCCGTACCTTCGCGTGGGACCTGAGGGCGTGTTCGAGAACCGACAGTCGAACGCTGCGTATCTCAACGCCACGAGGTCGGGCGGCGGCAACATCCCCGACGGACTGAATCCCGCCGGACCGCCCCAGTGGCGCCAGATTTCGGCCGGTCACGTCGCTCGGTTCCATGACCATCGAGCCCACTACATGGGCAGCGAGCCTCCGCCCCAGGTTCGGTCCGCCCGCAATCGGTCCCACCTGGTGCAACGCAACGATGTCGAAATCGTCCAGGGCGCCGTCACCCACACAGTGACCGTGGAGGTGCGGTGGAAGCCGAGTTCGTCGCCGATTCCGCTGCTCGCCCTGGCCGGGCTACTTGGAGTCACCGCAACCGTCGCCGTTGTCGCCGCGGTTCGCCAGGGGCGCCGGGCGGCCGCCCTGGCCGGGTTCACCGCGATGCTGCTCAGCCTCGTCGTGGTGGACGCCATCCATCTCTTTGGAATCGCCTTTGGCGTGCGCGGTGGCTCCGGCTTTGGGCGCGCGGTGTCCATCGGGTGGCCATCGATACTTGCGTGGATCGCGGTTGCCGCGAGCGTGATCCTGCTCCGTTCGGGCAATCCCGACGCGCTCTACGCCTGCGTGTTCTCCGCCGGGGTTATCACCCTGGTCGGCGGGCTGTCCGACCTTTCGGTGCTCTCGTCGAGCAGCGTTCCGTTCGCCTTCGCCAACATCGTCGCCCGTCTGGCGATCTCGTTCACGCTGGCGCTTGGGGTGGCCGCCATCGCGACTGGAGTGATCCTGACGGGTTCACCGGCCCGAGGCCGAGCATCAGACGACGGGCTCGAAGCGGACGGCGTCTGAGTTCGTTGCTTTGTCGTCACCCATCGTGGCGGCAAGATCGGTCGTGTCATCACCCGGTTCGGGCAGGATCGCCTCTTCGACGGGAGCATGGGGCAGTACGTCGGCGAGATAGCGGGCGATAGCTGCATCCATACCCACGTCCTCACCTCGTTCTTCCGACAGGTACCAGCGATGTTCCAAAATCTGGTGGTACGTCTCGGCATCGGCGAGACGGTGACGAAGGTCGGCCGGGATCGCATCGATGGTCGGCTGGTACACGTTCGTCAGCCAGTCGTAGGCGGCGAGGGCATCGGGAACGGGCCGACCGCGTTCCTGATCCAAGTGCGCGCGATTTCCATCGAGATCGTTGAGGAGTCGGCGGGCCTGGTTCTCGTCGGCTTCGAGGCCGGTGAGTTGGAGGAGCCGTCGGCGATGGTGCCCGACTTCGACGACACGTGGGACAAAACGAATACGGCCGTCGTCGGTCGTGCGCAGTCGGTACTCGTCAACGTCGAATCCGAGCTCGTTGAGTCGACGCGTGCGCGCATCGACCCGGTGCCGGTCACCGGGCCGAATGATTTCCTCGTGGACGATCTCTTCCCACAGGCGGTCGTAGCGGTTGCGGAAGTCTTCGGCCAGGTCCATCGGGTCGAGCTCGAGATGCAGCCGGCCACTTGCTTCGAGGTCGAGCAGCTCGCCGCCGATGTTGTCGACGGCGATCTCGAGATCGTGGGCTCGTTGCCCGTCGGACAGGCGCCCGTCGGCCTGAATCCGACCGGTCTCGGCGTCGACCAGCCATGAGCTCAAGGCCCCGGCGTCGCGACGAAAGAGGGTATTTGAAAGCGAACAGTCACCCCAGAAGAAGCCTTCGAGATGCAACCGCACGAGGAGCACGGCCATTGCATCTTCGAGCTGATTGCGGAGGTCGACGATGGGCCGACCCTGGAACAGGTACCGGTAGGGCATCGAGAAGCTGAGGTGGCGGGTGATGAGCGCGGCCCCGAGTGGGGCGCCGGTGGCGCTGTCATCGACGGGATAGCGCTCGTCGCTCGGCGCGTCGGGATCGCTTCCGTCGGCGGTGCGGTGGCGGACCACCCCGACCGCTTCCACCACGGGTAGCCCACGGCTTTCGAGATTGCGCAGAAGGTCGTACTCGGCCAGGGCGAC
>JAYSTV010000208.1:0-1515 GCA_043719425.1 Acidimicrobiia bacterium
ATCACCAGGGACTCATGATCGCTGTCGACGTTGTCCGGCAAGCCGTCGAACAACCAGCCCTCAGGCGACTGTCGGGCGGTGAGGCGAACGGCGCGGACACCATCGGAGAACGAACCGGCCCACAACGCTATGGCGGGCGCATCCTCAACACCGACACCACCGGCGAGAATGGCGCTGCCAGCCGTTCCGAGAAGAGCACCCGGCTCAAGAACGGCGTTGACGGTGCGGACCACATCATCAAGCACGCCGATGACGGGAGCGGTAACAAACAGCACGACCAGTTCGGGATTTGGTCCGACCTGTTCGAGAACGGCGCCCACGACCTCACCGACGGCCGTGGTAATCACGGGATGAGTCGACAGCGCGCTCGCGAAGGCCATGGTCAGACCGGGGGGAGGAGCGTGAAGGGCACAAGATGCCATGCACCTCGGTCGACTCGGCAGTGGGCCACGATCTGACCGTACTCCTCAAACTCGAGTTCGGCCTTTACCAGCCGGTAGGTGAACTTACCGGGCTCGACGGTGAAAGGGCTGACGTTGCGAGCCATCTCCGAGTCGTCGCCTCGCTTGTAGGACACCTCAAAGACACCCGAGCCGACTTCGTTAGGCGGGCACCAGATGAGCGCGTACATATGCGGATCGATCGTGACCGGAACCGGGCTGGGCGATGCCATGGAGAACATGACCCCGGTGAGGTCGATGCGCGACGCGGGGCCAGCGGCTTGGCGCATGTTGAACCCCTCGACGAAGAGGGCGGAAACGATCTGCACTACCTAAGCGTACTTCGCCGATTCCTTGAGCTTCACATGATCGAGGCGAATGGTCGCTTGGCCGAGCCGCTTTGCCAGCGCAATAAACCACCAGCCCGGATCGATCTCGCCCTTGTTCAACGACAGGCGGGCCGACGTGGGCGCCGCATGGTGATTGTTGTGGAGGCCTTCACCGGCCGAGAGCCACGCAAGCCACTGCTGGTTCGTGGCCGAGTTCTCGTACGGGCGTCGACCGAAGTGGTGACCTGGACCGTTCACCGCGCCTCCGATGCCCAAATAGAAAACGGCGTGCACCACCGATGCGATCAGACCCGGAACCACACCGAGCAGCAAGATGAGCGCGGTGATGCCCAGGCCGAGTCCGACAAAAGCACGATCGAACATCAGCCGATCCCAACGATCTCGTGGCACATCCTTGGCGTACTTTTTGACGGTGTCGGCGGCGCGTGCCGCGCGTCGATACAACGCAGCATTGGTGACCAACACCTTGAACCAGCCATACACCGTGGGTGCATGCGGGTCCTGTTCGGTGTCGGTATGCGCATGATGCTTTCGATGGACCGCCACCCATTCGCGCGGCTTCATGCCCGTGCTGATCCAGATGACGAAACGGAACACCCACGAGATACCGGGTCGGTACGTGAGTGCCCTATGCGTGAGACCGCGATGCAGATAGACCGTGGTGATCAGGTTGGAGACCTGAGTGACGGCGAGTCCGACAGCAATCGCTGCGACGATGCGAACCA
>JAYSTV010000209.1:0-9045 GCA_043719425.1 Acidimicrobiia bacterium
GGCGCCGGCAGCAGGAACGGCTTGATCTTGCGCCAGATGATGAACCGCTCCCAGGCGAACAAAAAGAGTGCTCCCCATGCGAGCGGGGGCACGATTTGGGCGGCCCGATACCGCACGGCCCTCGCCAACGACTTCATCGGTCGCCCATGCTCTGCTCGCCTGGCGCTGCGCTCTTCCGCTTCGCTTCAGTGCTCGCAACACCGACGATCGAACAACACCCGTTCATCGGTCGCCCATGCTCTGCTGGCCGGCGCCTCGCAGTGCTTCGCGCACTTCGGTGATCTTCTTGAAGAACTCGGCAGACTCGCGCACCTCGTCGGCATTGCGTCGGTCGCCAAGCTCGACATCGATCACATGCGTTATACGTCCGGGGCGCGCTGACATCACGACAACCTGCGTCGACAGGAACACGGCCTCGGGAATGGAGTGGGTCACGAAAACCACCGTCTTGCCGGTCTCGGCGCAGATCCGCATGAGCTCGGCCTGCATGTGCTCGCGAGTCATTTCGTCGAGCGCACCAAAGGGCTCATCCATCAGCAGCAACGGCGGGTCAATAGCAAGCGCGCGTGCAATGGCCACGCGCTGTTGCATACCGCCCGACAACTCCCATGGGTAGTGATCGCCAAAACCGGGAAGCTGCACGAGTTCGAGCAGCTCGGCAGAACGGGCCTTTCGTCGAGCACGGTCCCAGCCCCGCAACTCAAGCGGCAACTCGATGTTGCGATGGACCTTGCGCCATTCGAAAAGACCGGCCTGCTGGAAGGCCATCCCGTAGTCCTGATCCTTGCGAGCTCGGGCGGCGTCTTTCCCGTTGACGGTGAGCGTCCCCGAACTCGACGACGTGAGATCGCCGATGAGACGCAGCAGGGTGCTCTTGCCGCAGCCCGATGGGCCGATGAGCGACACGAACGAGCCCGGTTCAACGGTGAGGTCCACGTCGTCGAGCGCGTTGACCTGGTTGGCCTTGCCCGCGTTGAAGACCTTCGAAACGCCTCGAACTTCGACGGCGGCCGCGCTCATGCGATCTCCACATTCGGACGGTTCCGAAGTAGGGCGCGCTCAAGCAACGAGATCAACCCGGCCACGATCAGGCCGAGGGCCGCAGCGCCGAGGAACGCGGTGAACACCCGGGCTGGATCTCCGGTGGCCTTCTGGAAATAGTCGAGGATCAAGCGGCCGATGCCGCCGGCCATGCCCGACGAGATTTCGGCAACGATGGTGCCCACGATCGACGCTGCGGCGGCCAGCCTGAGGGCCGGTAGTAGGTACGCAATGGCGGAAGGAAAGCGGAGTTTGATCAACGTCTGCCAAGACGAGGCGGCGTAGCTGTTCATCAGCTCGACCGAATGTGGCTTCGGCGACTGCAGACCCCGGAGCGCACCGACGGCCACCGGAAAGAACGACAGGTAGGCGCTCATGACGGTGACCGACATCCACGGGCGACCCTGAAAACCACCGATCTTGATCTGGCCGACGAGGCCCACGATGAGCGGCGCCAGGGCAATGAGCGGCACCGTTTGCGACAGCACGACGTAGGGCGACCACGCCCGCTCCACGAGCTTGAACCGCGACATGACGACGGCGAGCACCAGCCCCACGATCAGGCCGACTACGAATCCCGCGATGGCCAGGCGGAAGCTGAACCACATGCCCGATGCCACCGACGCGAAAACGGTGCGACCGTTGCCTCGCACCTCGGGTTCGCCGAAGCGCCGAAGCACCGTCCACAGGTGAGGCATGGAGGCATTGTCGGTACTGATCGGCATGCGCCAGCCGAAGATCGTCGAGTCCGCACCACCGAGGGCTTTGACGCCCTGCCACACGGCAACGAACAAGGCCACACCAACAAAGCCCAGGGACGTGTCGCGGGCACGGCGACGACGGCGGGAGCGAGCACCGAGCGCCGGCAGTTCGGCAGCGGCGTCATCTCTGCCGGCAACAGCCGATGTAGCGACCACGGACATCGGGTTCAGACTACCGATCGGGATGGTTCGGCGCTGTTGCCAGAACGTACATTCACGACTTGGCCGGTCCACCAGCGTTGACCGCCGGGATCACGTGGTTGCCGTAGGCCGCGAGGGTTCCGTCCATGTCGTCATGTTGTAAGTACACAGAGAATTGATGCACGCCGAGGGCCCGCAGTTCTTCGATCCGTGCGACCTGCTGCTCAACGGTCCCAATCAGGCAGAAGCGCTCGACGATCTCATCGGGCACGAAGTTGGCGTGGGTGTTCCCGGCCCGACCGTGCTCGTTGTAGTCGTAGCCCTCGCGGCCCTTGATGTAGTCGGTGAGGGCCTGGGGTACGTTGCCGCCACCACCGTCGCCGTAGCGTCCCACGAGATCGGCCACGTGGTTGCCGACCATGCCACCGAACCACCGGCACTGGTCGCGAGCGTGGGCGTTCGCCGCGTCAGATCCGTCGGTCACGTAGGCCGGGGCGGCCACGCAGATGGTGATGTCGTCAGGGTTGCGTCCAGCCGCAGCCGCGGCGTCACGCACCGCTTTGATGGTCCATGCGGTGATGTCGGGATCGGCGAGCTGCAGGATGAATCCGTCGGCAACTTCACCGGTCATGGCGAGCATCTTCGGGCCGTAGGCGGCGAGCCACACTTCGAGTTCGGAGCTGCGCACCCACGGAAAGCGAAGGGTTGAACCCTTGTATTCGACCGATTTTCCGCCGGCGAGATCGCGAATGACGCCGATCGACTCGCGCGTCTCTTTGAGACCCACCGGGGCACCATTGATGACGCGGACGGCGGAGTCGCCTCGACCGATGCCACAGACGGTGCGATTGCCGTACATCTCGTTCAGGGTGGCGAACACGCTCGCCGTGACTGTCCAGTCGCGGGTGGCGGGATTCGTCACCATCGGACCGACGATCACGCGCTTGGTCTCGGCCAGGATCTGGCTGTAGATGACGTAGGGCTCCATCCAGAGGATGTGGGAGTCGAACGTCCACACGTGCGAGAAGCCGAACGTCTCAGCTCGCTTGGCGAGGTCGACCACGCGCCATACCGGCGGGTTCGTCTGGAGAACGACGCCGATGTCCATGCTGTTGCTCCGTCCGATCATATGTGTGCTTAGCTTTCAACTGCGAGAATAGAACGTGAACGAACGATCAGCACAGTGTGCTTAGCGGTTCTTCGGGAAGCCGAGGTCCACCGACGACTCACGCGGGTCGGGCCACCGACTCGTGACTGCCTTGGTGCGCGTGAAGAAGTCGACACCCTCGGGGCCGTACATGTGACGGTCACCGAACAGTGAGGCCTTCCAACCCCCGAAGGAGTAGTACGCCACGGGCACCGGGATCGGCACGTTGATGCCAACCATGCCGACGAGGCAGTCGTGCTGGAACTCCCGGGCCAGACCACCGTCGCGGGTGAAGATCGCCGTGCCGTTGCCGTACTGGTTGTCGTTGATGAGCTTGAGGCCATCGTCGTAGGTGTCCACGCGCACCACGGAGAGCACGGGACCGAAAATCTCGTCGTCGTAGACGGCCATGCCTGGCTTCACGTTGTCGACAAGCGAGACGCCGCAGAAGAACCCGCCCTCGTTGCCCTTGGGGGGCTGGAAGGTGGAGCCATCGACTACGACCGACGCGCCGTCGGCGCGGGCCAAGTCGAGGTAGCTCACGACCTTGTCGCGGTGCACTTTGGTGATGAGTGGCCCCATTTCCGCGGTCGGGTCGGTGCCCGGACCAACTTTCACGTTTGGTATGCGCGCTTTGATCTTCTCGACGAGCGAGTCGCCCACCCCGCCGACGGCGAGCACCACGGAAATGGCCATGCACCGTTCCCCCGCCGAACCGAACCCGGCCGAGACGGCTGCGTCGGCGGCCATATCGAGGTCGGCGTCGGGCATGACGAGCATGTGGTTCTTGGCCCCGCCGAGGGCCTGCACCCGCTTGCCGTTCTTGGTGCCCGTCTCGTACACGTAGCGAGCGATCGGGGTGGAGCCGACGAACGACACAGCGGCGATGTCGGGATGATTCAGGAGGCCGTCGACGGCGACTTTGTCACCGTGGAGCACGGTGAACACGCCTGCCGGAAGTCCGGCTTCGGCCATCCACTCGGCCATGAGGTTGGCCGACGACGGATCTTTCTCCGACGGCTTGAGGATGAACGCGTTGCCGCACATGATGGCGTTGGGGAACATCCACATCGGGACCATGGCCGGGAAGTTGAACGGCGTGATACCGGCGACCACGCCGAGGGGCTGTCGCAACGAGTACACGTCGACACCGGTCGACGCTTGCTCGGAGTAAGCGCCCTTGAGCATCTGCGGGATCCCGCAGGCGAACTCGATGTTCTCCAGGCCACGGCTGATCTCCCCACCGGCATCAGACGGAACCTTGCCGTGTTCGCTGGTGAGGACCAGTGCCAGCTGCTCCTTACGTGAACTTACGATCTCCCGGAAGGCAAACATGATCTGGGTGCGCTTCGACAGGCCGGTGTTACGCCACGAGGCGAACGCTTCCTTGGCGCTGGCGATGGCGATCTGCAACTCCCGGTAGTCGGCGAAGTCGACGTGGCCGGCGATCTCGCCGGTGGCCGGGTTGTACACGTCGCCGTGACGACCACTTTCCGACTCGAAGGGCTTGCCGTCGATCCAGTGATGAATGCGCTTCATGAGCAGTCCTTTGGGAGGAGAAGGTACGAGTGCGTATGCATTAGACGAGGTAGCTGGACAGGCCGCGCTTGGTGTAGCGACCGTTGCCGGCGCGGCCGACGAACTGTTTGTCTTCGATGACGATCTGACCGCGGCTCATGACCATGTCGCAGCGACCGTCGATGCGCTCGCCTTCATAGGCCGAATAATCGACCGCCATGTGGTGGTATTCAACGCCCAACGTCTGGGTGATGTTGGGGTCATAGATCACGATGTCGGCATCGGAGCCGGGAGCGATCACGCCCTTCTTCGGATAGAGGCCGAACAGGCGAGCCGGCGTGGTGGCGGCAACCTCGACCCAACGCTCGATCGAGATGTGCTTGTCGACGGTGCCCTGGAAGAGCAGGTCCATTCGATGTTCCACCCCGGCCATGCCATTGGGGATCTTGGAGAAATCGCCGATGCCCAGTTCCTTCTGTTCCTTAAAACAGAACGGACAGTGGTCCGTCGAAACCACCGAGAGATCGTTCATCCGCAGACCCCGCCACAGCTCGGCCTGATGCTCCTTGTGGCGCAACGGCGTGGAGCAAACAAAGTTGGCGCCTTCCATGCCGTCCATGCCCGGACGAGCGAGGTCGTCGATCGAGCGATAGAGATACTGCGGGCACGTTTCGGCGAACACGTTCTGGCCTCGGTCCCGAGCGATGAGGACCTGCTCCAGAGCTTCCTTGGCCGAGAGGTGCACTACGTACATCGGGGCGTTGGCGACTTTGGCGATCTGGATGCAACGGAACGTGGCCTCGGCCTCCATGGCCTCGGGCCGCGAGATCGAGTGGTAGTACGGAGCCGTTTCGCCGCGACCGAGATGGTCCTTGATGATCTCGTCGATCACGATGCCGTTCTCACAGTGCATCATGATCATCGAGCCGATCCGTCCGGCATTCTGCATGGCCCGGAAGATCTCGGCATCCGTCGAATACAGCACACCCGGATACGCAGTGAAGAGCTTGAACGAGGTGATGCCCTCGCCGTGCATCACGTCCATTTCCTTAAGCGACGTTTCGTTGACGTCGGCCATGATCATGTGGAAGCCGTAGTCGATCGCGCAATTCCCGTCGGCCTTCGCATGCCACTCATCGAGCGCGGCATGCAGTGTGCCGCCCTTCTTCTGGATGGCGAAGTCGATGATCGTGGTGGTCCCGCCCCACGCCGCCGCCTTCGATCCAGTCTCGAACGTGTCGGCCGACATCGTGCCGCCGAACGGCATCTCCATATGCGTGTGCACGTCGACCCCACCGGGGATCACGTATTTGTTCGATGCGTCGATGATCCGTGCGCTACTCGCCAGGGCCGCCACGTCGTCGGACGAACCGGGTGCAAGCAGGGCGACGATGCGCTCACCGTCGACGACGACGGTCATCAGCGAGGCGCCCGTGGAGGTGATGACGGTGCCGTTGGCGATCACGGTTCGAGACATGGGGCTCCTTGGACGTTGGGCGAGACAGGGGTCGAACTGCATCCAAGCACCCGCGCGGACTGCGGGTTGCCGGTTTGTACCTGATACAAACAGTAGGTGCCGTCGCCGAGTTCCGCCGGGCCGCTCGTCGACCGAATCGCCGCCGACATCGAGGCCAGCCCACGGGGCCGAAGTTCGCGGGGCATCGTGTCGGCCATCAGCCGACTGGCGCGGACCGGGGATATCCGCGCCGGCGAGCGCCTGCCCACCGTGCGAGCCCTGGCCGACAGGCTCGGGACCTCGCCCACTACGGTGAGCGAGGCGTGGCATGCACTGGCTCGTTCCGGGATCATCGAGCCCAAAGGCCGCCTCGGCACCTTCGTTCGAGACGAGCGCATGCCGATGGCGTCGCGCCGCTACCGGACCGTGACCCAGCGCCCGTCGCAGTACCGCCTCGACCTTTCCACGGGCGTCCCCGATCCAGATCTTCTCCCCGACCTGCGACGCGCCGTCGAGCGGGTAAGCCGACGCAGTCTCACGAACAGCTATCTCGATTCGCCCCTGCTCCCCGCGCTCGACGAACACCTCCGCGAACACTGGCCCTTCCCGGTCGAGGCACTCACCGTTGTTGACGGCGCAATGGACGCCCTCGACCGCATCCTCAGCGCCTCGGTCGGCATGGGCGACCGGGTGATCGTGGAGGATCCGTCGTTTCCCCCGGTGCTTGACCTGCTCGATCAACTCGGCGTGCAGATGATCGGCGTATCGCTCGACGCGGAGGGGATCATTCCGTCGTCGCTCGCGGTTGCGCTGCGAACGAATCCGGTCGCCCTCATATCGCAGCCGCGGGCTCACAACCCGACGGGCATGTCGATGACGCCAACGCGCTCATTGGAGCTCGCCGCGCTACTTCGTCCCACGCAGGTCATCGTGATCGAAGATGATCACGCCGGCGATATCGCCGTTGCTCCACTCACGAGTCTCGGACAGCATCTCCCCGATCGCACGGTGCTCGTGCGGAGCTTCTCCAAGTCACACGGCCCGGATCTCCGTCTCGCCGCTATCGGTGGTTCGGCTGCGGTGGTCGTGCCGTTGGTGGAACGCCGCCTCCTCGGCCCGGGTTGGTCGAGCCGACTGCTCCAGGCCGTGCTGCTGGAAATGCTACGCGACCCGCTCACGGTGGCCGGCGTGGCATCGGCCCGTGACGAATACTCGCGACGGCGCGGCTTATTAGTAGGCGCGCTTACTTCACGATCCGTCGTGACCCACGGAGCCGACGGCATCAACCTGTGGGTCGACGTGGCCGACGAACGAACCGCCGCGCTCTCGCTTCTCGTCGATGGCATCGGCGCCGCCCCCGGCTCCGCCTTCGAGGTCGAACCCAACGCCCAACACCACCTCCGCTTCACCGTCGGCCAACTCGATGACGCCGATATCGATCCTCTCGCCGATGCGATCGCGCGGGCGGCTGGCTGAGTTGTTCGGCGCCGACTTCTCGGCCATACTTTCCATTTATGAAATCCAAACTTGGAACCTCAGCCGCGGTTGCCGGGGTGCGGGAGCTCTCGCACCCGGACCGAATGCGGGCGTTCTCGACGCTCACTCGACGACCGATGTCTCGCGTCGAACTTCAGGCAGAGTTGCCCGACGTTACGGCCACGACCTTGTACCGGCATCTCACGAGACTCCTCACCGCAGGACTCATTCAGGTCGTCGACACCAGGCCAAGTGGGGCGAATAGCGAACTCGTCTACGAGGCTCTCCCCCTCGACCTCGAACCGCACGAATCAGGACAGCTGACGCCCGACGACTACGTAGGCCTGGTGACGTCGCTGGCGGGTGATCTCGTGGGAACCGTGCAGCGGGTCGCCGTCAGCAAGCGTGGCCTGGTGGGCCGATCAACGTTCGGCATGCAGGTCTTCTTCGCCACCGACGCCGAGCATCGACAGATTCTGAAACGGTTCGACGCGTTTCTGGCTGAGCTCGATAACGAGTTTCCACCCGGCCCGCGGCGGGTCCAGCGCTCACTCACGTACGGCATGTGTGCACGCGCATGAACAACCTTCATCCTCTCCACGTTTCGTTTGTTCGCCGCCCAATTGTCACCGCGGTCGCGGTCACGCTCGCTTCGTCGCTACTGACCGGAGCCGGGCGGGCTGGCTTCGGTGCCCTACTTCCCGATGGACCGCATCGTGATCAACTCGCGGCCGGCCTCCAGCAGACGACGCTCGCAGTGATTGTCGTTTCGCTGCTCTGGCGGATGGGGTGGCTACGAATCAGCGGGGTTACGTCACACCTGCATCGACCGACAACGTGGTGGCCGCTCGTGATCCTTCCCGCCGGCCTCATTCCGCTGGCCGGGCTGGTAGATACGAACCGCCATGCCGTCGCACAGATCGTCGCGTCAACGTTCGATTTCGTCAGTACCGGGGTGGTCGAGGAACTGATGTTTCGAGCACTTGTGCTCACCGGACTGTGCATCGGGCTCGCGGGACGACGCCGGGACCGCAAGATCATCGTCGGCGCCAACGCTGTCCTGTTTGGGATCCCCCACATCAATCCCGTTGGCATCGTGTTCGCCGCCGTCTTTGGTTTGGCATTCGTGCACTTGGCGATCTCGACGAACACGATCTGGATCGGGGTCGTCGTGCATGCCTGTTTTGATCTCTTCACCGACCTGCCCGACTCCACGGCAGGCATCACCGGCGGCTGGTACCTTCCCGCGGCGTTGCTCTTTGTGCTCTTGGGAGCGATCACGGCAGTGGTTCGACTCCTGCGCAACGCCCCGGAGTTTGCTGACCGCGTCTGGCTCAATCGCGCCACGCTCGTGGAGTAGCAGTCGAGCCCGCATCCCAGATTCACGAGTTCCGCATCCCACATGGCCCAAAAGCGCTCATTTCCGTCCCGATTTTCGGTGGTGTGGGATGCCGGGACAGCCGATGTGGGATGCCAGCCGGACGCCAGCCCGACGCTCGGCCCGA
>JAYSTV010000210.1:0-1510 GCA_043719425.1 Acidimicrobiia bacterium
GGTGACCCGGGCGGCCTCGAGTTCGCTGAGCAGTCGCACGACGAGTCGGGTTTTGCCCTGGGGAGGGGTGGTGATGGCCGCGCCATCGGCGATGATCAACTCGACGTTGCTTCCGACCGCCGCGCTGTGCGGCAGCCACTTCGTCCACTCCCAAAGGCCAGGTGCCGATGATGCGATGCTGATCGAGAGCGCTGTCGGATCGGTTCGGCTGGCCGATTGCACAATGATCCAGCGAGCGACAGACAACAGTGCATGTCGCGGGCCGGCCAACGTGAGAAGGCCACTGTCGGTCAGGTCGGCGGTGAGCGGAACGGATGGCAACCGCGAGAAGCGGCTGAGCACGCCAGAGAGCTCGTCGGGGGACTGGCTGCCGGGCACAAGCGCGTCCGTCCAGCTGATGTCGCCGTAGCCGAGTTGCACGGGCATATCGGAGCGCCGCGTCCAAAGGTCGGGTTTGGCCATGCGGACTGCTTGGAGTAGGTCGCCCGTATCGGCGTACATCCGGCGGGCGCGAGTTGTGGCCGTCTGATGGGCTCGAGCGAGGTCGGCGCGGAAGGTGGCGTGCACGGGATGGCTTGATTGCCGCAGAGCCGTTCGTTCACGACGACGCAGGCTTTCGACGTTGGGTGGTGTGACGTACTCACGTGGTTCGGTGATCTTGACAGCCCGGGGAAGGTCGATCTCTATGCGACCCGCACCATTGCCGAAACGTCGTCGACCCGCCGAGAACGGAGCTACTCGGAACAACGCGCTACCAACATCGATGATGTTGTCGGGACGAAGCGCCCGTACTTCGGGCACCGGGACGCCGTCGACCACTACCCGATCAACTGACGTGGTGATCAACGTCACCTCACCCGATGTCGTCACATTGAGATGAAATCGGGGCGCTGCGACCGGACCTTCCTGCATCTCGGAACGGGCGGGTCCGGACGAGCCAACTGCGTGACGCCCGGGCGGAAGGTCAACGTATCCACCTGCCGCAAGGCCGCCGATCTGGCACAACGTCACGACTGGCGCCACAGCCTTTGGCGCCGAGGCTGGCGCTCCCGCGCGACCAATACGACTGCCCGCAACCAGACCGCTTGCGGTGACCGGAAGATCGGCGTCGACGAAGCGCCCATCAATGGTAATCGTGTCACCCAGGCCGAGCTCGAGGCCCAGCTGCCCGACGGTTATCGTTGCATCTGCAACTTCTATGACGAGATCGAGCTCGCGATCACCATCAATGGTGGTGACAATCACAGAGAAGCTCATCGCCGCCACCTTCGCCGAGTTGGGGCGTGTTCGCCCGTCGACACGAGTAACTCAACGACCCACGTTTCGCCCGGTTCGGCTGGCGCGAGATTCTGGCGACCACGGTCGAGTGGAAGGGCCTGGCGAAGGTCAACCGGCACCAGTGGATCGGGCGCGCTGCCGAGCGCAGCACCGACGGCAACTGCCAACTGCGCGGGTGTGAACCGGGCCGAGAGTCGGTCGGAGATCTCGACGGCGGCGAGGTCGCTCACCG
>JAYSTV010000022.1:0-1848 GCA_043719425.1 Acidimicrobiia bacterium
CACGGAGCCCGGCCCAACAACGTGCCGACGCCCTGGTGCTCATCGCCCAGTTCTTCCTCGACCACCACGACCGCGCCACCCACGATGGCGGCGCGTCGATCAACCGGGCCCACGTGAACGTGGTCGTGAACCTCGACCAACTCACCACCGCCCATCTCACGGGCAACGCCGAGACCCCGTACATGGTGAGCGGGCTCGACATCGCAGCCGTGCTCCAAACGTGCTGCGACGCATCGATCACCCGGATCCTCACCGCCGGGCCATCACTCACCCTCGACATTGGCCGAGAATCCCGCGTCGTATCGCCCGCGTTGCGTAAAGCGGTCACCACCCGTGACCGCACCTGTCGATTCCCGGGGTGTGACACTCATGATGGCAGTGTCCTCCTCCATGATGGTGGGGACCCTTCAGCGGGGCAGGATCTGACCCTGGGTGTGACCGACTTCGTGTCTTCAAATTGATCTGTCGGTCTTGTTTTGCTGGAGGTGTTACGCACCAGCCGGTCGGGTCGGACGTGACCTGATAGGAGCTTTGGACTGCACCGTGAGTGTCCTGTCCGCCGTCCCGGCCGGTGGTGCCTTCAACCACTCGAGCGAACGGAAGAGACAGGAATAATCATGCACGACGAACTGAATGAAGTCACGGGAGGCGTCGACACCCATTCCCGGGTGCATGTCGCCGCGGTCGTGAACGCGATCGGCAAGATTTTGGCGACCGCATCGTTTGCGGTCACCGCAGCTGGCTATGGCGAGTTGTTGGCCTGGATGCGATCGTTCGGGACATTGACGGCTGTCGGGGTCGAAGGCACCGGCTCGTATGGGGCTGGCCTGTGCCGGTTCCTTGTTGGGCACAACGTGGCCGTGATCGAGGTGAACCGGCCGAACCGTCAGTTGCGACGTCGCCGAGGGAAGTCCGATTCCACCGATGCCGAGTCCGCCGCACGGGCCGTGCTGAACGGAGAAGCGACCGGCGTACCGAAGACCGGTGACGGGAACGTTGAAGCGCTGCGGGCGTTACGGATCGCTCGCCGGTCTGCGGTGAAAGCCTTGACGCAAGCATCGAACCAGATCCGTGACCTGATCGTGACAGCACCGGACGGGCTTCGCGACCGCCTCGTTGAGCTGTCTACCCCAGCCCGGATCGGGCTGTGTGCACGGATGCGTCCTGGTGCCCCAACCGAGGTCGGCGAAGCGACAAAACGATCGTTGCGTTGCCTCGCCCGCCGGCACGAGGCACTGACCGCCGAGATCGCCGAGCTCGACGCGGCGATCCATGAGCTGTGCGTCGCCGAGAACCCTGCACTACTCGGCTCGCGTGGTGTTGGTCCCGAAGTCGCCGCTGCATTGCTCATCGCTGCAGGCGACAACCCCGAACGGATGCGCAACGAGGCATCATTCGCAGCGTTGTGTGGATCGAGCCCAGTGGAAGCATCGTCCGGCAAGACCACCCGGCACCGCTTGAACCGCGGCGGGAACCGCGACGCGAACAACGCCTTGTGGCGGATCGTGATGGTCCGCCTCACCTGCGACCCAGACACCAAGGCCTACCGCGACCGACGCCGAGCCGAGGGCCGAAGCAACCGCGAGATCGTGCGATGCCTCAAACGCTACGTGGCACGCGAAATCTACCGCCTCCTCACCAACCCACCAGTCGTGCCTGACGGCGCAACTCTTCGAAGCCACCGAACCGCCGCAAAGATCAGCCTCCAAACCGCAGCCGACCAACTCAACACCTGGCCAATCCGCCTCTCACGCCTCGAACGCCAACTCGACCACGACAACAACCTCGCTGCCCGCTACGAAATCTGGCTAAACGCCCAGAAAGCCGCTTGACAACGATAGGAGCATC
>JAYSTV010000211.1:0-1510 GCA_043719425.1 Acidimicrobiia bacterium
TAACGATCTGGAGCACGTTGCCGAGGTTGCCCAGCACCAACAGGGTGAGCACGGCAACATACTTGTGCAAGGCGACCGCAGCGGCTCCGCCCGCATGAAGCGTTGCCAAATCGGCTTGCTGTAACAGTCCCCGGTCGACCAGAGTGCCTGCTTGCGCAGGCGTGATCTGAGCTAGCGAAAACCTTCCAGCAGCTTCTTTGCGCAAACCAATCGATTTGACTTTCTTGTCGGGCAAGATCAACATCACGAGCGAAGGGTCGACGTTCTTCGTCCTTTGCGCGAACAAGAACTTGGCGGCGCTTAGCTCGTGTTCCCGAAACGAGAACACTCCGAAAAGATGAAACCGACGCCGTATTACTTTGTCGACAGGATTGATGGAGACAGTTCGCCGGCTGAACATCGCTATCGCAAGGAAGACCGCGACGCCAAGACAGATCTTGGATCTCACTACGTGTACAGATGGAAAGAATCGGATCGTCAGTGCGCCGAGAACAAGGACGTTTCGAACCATTTCCAACGGAGTCGGTGCAATTCGAAGCACAACCCGGTCCGGAGCGTCAACAATCGTGGTCGCAATCTCGTCTGTCTCGACGTGGCCGTCCTTCCTCTTTAGTACCGACGTTGAAATCGATCCGAATGACCCGGTCACGCACTGGTCCAGAGCGGCGGGCGCTTCTCGAGGTGGGCTCGGCGGACCTCATGAGCCGCAGGTCGTTGGTGTAGCTCACGAGCGTGTCGCCGGTGTACCCGGCAAGGAACCCGGCGATGGCGGCACGTTCGGTGAAGTCGAGTGGATCGTCGATGCGGATAATTTCGGCGGAAATGGTTGCGGCCACGCTGGCCTCCTTGGTGACCCGAACCCTTTCCAGCCGGGACCCAAGTCATCGACGCGCCCCAGCCCTGGGACGAACGCGTCGAGTTGGTCATGCGACGTCGAGGTAGCGGCGGATCACGTCGCTGGTGGTCGTGTGATCGTTGGCGGCTCGCTCTTCGACCGCCGCACGAAGGTTCGCATCGAGTCGGACCGGAACAACATCAGCAGGACCTCCAACGAGTGGTGGGCGGCCGCGTCGGCGTGGTTTGAGCGTCTCGACATCGAGGTCACCGGCAACGTCGTCGGCTAGGGCGTCGATGTCGGCGTCGCTGAGGTCGCCTCCGGTCTTGGTGACGTAGGGCTTGGCCGAGGATGTGGTCATGTCAGAGGTCTCCTTGCGGGAGCAGGTTGTGAAACGTGGGCCGAAGGGCCATGGCGTGGATGATCCCGTCGCCGACCGCATCGACGCAGTCGTCGTGGCGCATCTGACAATGACGATCCGCGGACTGACGTCGGAGTTTGCGACTCGGCCTCGCCGACGGGCTCAAACAGGACTGCGTCGTTTCGTTCGACAACCTCCACACGCTTCCGAGATCGTGATTCGCCGACGCGTCGCGATGCTCCGTCCATCACGACTCGACGAAGTTTTGTCGACTTCGAACGGAACATCTGAGGGTGCTCTCAGCATTATGGCTA
>JAYSTV010000212.1:0-3704 GCA_043719425.1 Acidimicrobiia bacterium
TGTGCACCTAGCGCAAGATCTACTAATGGGCAACCGTAGAATCGTGCGCTGACCTGTGAAGCTTGGTGGCACTGAGAACGAAGTTCGAATTCGGCCGTCGGCGAAAGCGGAAAGAGAGAGCGTAACGAGCGAGTGCAGCTCTGAGTCCGAGCGATCGGCCGATAGCAGTGGGTGCCGAAGCCCGCGGAGGCGGGACCAACCGCCTCCAAACACAGGGTGGGCGATGCAGGACTCGAACCTGCGACCCCCGCCGTGTGAAGGCGGTGCTCTACCAACTGAGCCAATCGCCCTGGGTCTCGGATCACGTTAGCCGTCGACGCGCTGCGGAACGCGCCGCCTTCTCGGGGTGCCAAGCTGGGTCTCTGCGGCGTCACCGTCATGGGACGCCTCCGACAAGGAGCCACCACATGGGAATCATGGACGAAATGAAGGACAAGGCCGAGGGCCTGGCCGGCAAGGCCAAGGACGCGGCCGAGTCGATGAAGGACAAGGTGCCGGGCGGCGACAAGGCCGACGGTCTCCTCGACAAGGCCAAGGGCATGCTCGACAAGGACGGCGACGGAGAAATCGACTTGCTCGAGAAGGCCAAGGGAGCCGCTGGCGGACTCATGGACAAGGCCAAGGGCCTTCTTCACAAGGACTGAGCCACCGGTCCCGCCACGGCGGCGCGGCCGGCACCAGCAACGCATTCGGGGGGTGGTGACGGCCACCCCCCGCTTCGCGTCCGGACCTAGCTTTTGCGGGTCTTCTTGGTGGACCGGTTGGGCGAACGACGCACGTTCGTCGCCGCCTTGGCGCCGAGGGGCAGAGCAGAAGGAATCGACGCCGCTGGCAGGTCGCGGAGATCCATGAACTGTTCGGTCACGAACATCACGTCGCCGTCGTAGACGATGCCCACGCCGATGGAATCGAACGACGGATCGAGAATGTTGCGCAAGTGTGGCGGGCTATCCACGAACCGCTGGTGCAAATAGGCGGCGTCGACGTTGCCGCATCCAACGTTTTCGCCCAGTCGACGCCAATCGGCGGTGACCTTGGCCGAGAACTCCGGGTTGTGGGAGACATTGCACGGATCCGAGCTTCCGGACTTGCCGAGCATGGTCGAAGACCAATTGCGGCCCACGTTGACCAACTCCGGCACCACACTGAGCGGAGCGAGACCGGCCTTCGTGCGCTCGGCGTTGATCAGATCAACGAAACGGGCTTCATCGGCCGCCTGATCCGTGGCAAACACGGTCTCGGCGCGCGCCGCAACAGAGCTGCAGAGGATTCCGAAGACCAAACCGGCGGCTACTCCAAGGGTACGACCACGCATAATAAACATTCATCGTCAGCTTTCGCGTTCGAGCACTCGTCAAAAGTGATGAAGCGCGCCTCGCTCCGGATCTAACCGTCGCCCATAAGTGTATCGAAGAGTTCCTCGATGGCGCCCACCACCGCCGGTTCGAGGTCGGCAAACGTGTGCACCGACGCCAGAATTCGGCGCCAGACCAGGCCCGGAGGGTCGTGCCAACCCAATCGGGCACAAATCCCAGATTTCCAGTCTTCACCGCGCGGAACGTTCGGCCAGGCGGAAATTCCTACGGTGCGTGGCCGAATGGCCTGCCAGACATCGATGTACGGCGTGCCCGTCACCGTCACAAACGGGCCGGAAACGGCCTCGGCCAGACGCCACTCTTTCGAACCCGGCACCAGGTGGTCAACGAGCACACCCAGGCGTCGCCCGCTATTTGGACGGAATTCGTGCACTGCTTGTTCCAAGTCATCGATCCCATCGAGGCGCTCGACGACGATGCCGGCCTCCCGGAGATCGTCCCCCCAAACCTTTTCCACGAGCTCGGCGTCGTGCACGCCTTCAACCCAGATCCGGCTTGCGCGGGCGACACGCGCCCGAGAAGGCGTGGTCGACGCAACCGAGCCCGAGGCGGTTCGTCGGGCCGGTCCGGCCACCGGACCGCGAGGCGGCTGAACGAGCGTGACGATGGCCCCCTCGACAACAAACCCTTCGGCCAGGAGTCGGAAAATGCGTTCTCCACCGGTCGCCGTGGTCACCGTCACGGCTTCGGCGTTGCACGACGCCACGACCCCTAGGGTGCGCGATCCCCGGTGCATGACCCGAAGCCCGGGGCGAGCCTCGACCATCGGCCGGGCGGCGACCCGTTTCGGTCGGTCAGGCGTGCCGCCGAGAATTCCCCCTGACACGGCTCAGACGGCCGTCACGAGCGCCGCCGCCGGCGCCTGGCCGAGGATCGCTCCCAGCTCGTCACGGAGCGCTCGGCGTCGACGGACGAGGATCCGTATGCCGGGGGTGACCCCGAGCTGGCGCAAGGTCTCCACTTCGGTGGCGGCGGCGACGACCGACGAATACGCCGAAAGAAGTACCAGGCGGTGATCGTGGGCCCGAAAGACGCCGCGGGCCACGCCGACACGAAGGAAGGTGACGGCGCGCTCCGAGAGTACTTCGAGCGACCCCGCCAGTCGGTCGACGAACGGCGTGCCGAGACGCCCCACCTCGCGGACCAGGCTCAGCAGTTCCGGCCGCCGAGCGGCGAGACGGAACACCGCCCGGACCACGGCATCGAGCCGTTCCCACTCGCCCTCAGGACGGGAAAGCCCTGCGTTGACGGCATCGGCCAACTCGCTGGCAACCACCACGAGCACGGCATCGAGGAGCCCGTCCTTGGACCCGAAGTGATGGAGCAGGGTCTGTTTGGTGCATCCCGCAGCGGCGGCCACGGTGTCGAGCGAGGTGGCCGCCACTCCTCGGGAGGCAAACGTGGCCAGGGCTTCGTCGAGGATTCGCCGCGCCGTGGGGTTGCGCGGGACAGGTTGGTTCGGGGTTCGGTGCGCGGCGGACACTTACCAAATGGTAGGGCTCTGCTCAATCCTTACCGGACATGGTCCACCACTCCACCTACCAACTGGTAGAACAATGCCCGTGATTCAGGAATCACTCGACGGAGCACGTATCGCCATCACCGGTTCGACCGGATTTCTCGGCACCGCGCTCGTCGAACGGCTGCTTCGCTCGGTACCCGGCTGCGAGCTCGTTCTCATCGTCCGGGCTGGTCGGCGCACCACCGCCCGGGATCGGGTGTGGCGAGAAATCCTCCGCAACGACTGCTTCGACCGGCTTCGGGTGGAGCTCGGTGCGAGTTTCGACGCCGAAATGACCCGCCGAGTCCACGTGATCGACGGCGACGTCTCCCGCGACGGCATGGGCCTCACCCCCCAAGGGCTCGAAGCGATGCGCACGTGCCACACGGTGATCCATTCAGCCGCCGCCGTGGCCTTTGATTCGCCGCTCGACTCGGCCGTCGAAACGAACCTTCTCGGGCCGGTGCGGGTCGCGCAGGCCATGCGCGACGCCGGTTGCGCCGGGCATCTCGTAGCCGTTTCGACGTGCTACGTGGCCGGCGCTCGACGCGGCGACGCCCCGGAGCGCACGCTGCCCGATACGCCCTTCTCGACCGAAGCCGACTGGCGAGCCGAGGTCGTCGCCGCCCGACGCCTGCGCGGTGACACCGATGCCGAGTCACGCCGGGAGAAAAATCTGGTCCGCTTTCGTCGTCAGGCCCGCAGCGAACTGGGTGCCGCCGGCACGCCATTGCTGGCGGCCAAGACGGAGAAGCTCCGTGAGGAGTGGGTGCGCACTCGCATGGTCGACGCCGGGATCGCCCGCGCCGCGTCGCTTGGTTGGCCCG
>JAYSTV010000213.1:0-9029 GCA_043719425.1 Acidimicrobiia bacterium
CTGCTTACTGAGCTAACGCCCGACGTCGTCCATGTGTTCGTTGCCGGTCGGATCGTTCATTCCGGCGGTCCCGAACTGGCCAAGGACCTCGAACGCACCGGCTACGAGCCGTACCTCGAAGCGGCCGGGGTTGCTATCGAGCCTGAGGATCCCTTCGCCGGCTTGTAGCCCGGCTAGGTCGGGGGCGGCGTTGGCGGGGCGGCGGCGATCGTGGTGGTCGGCAGCGGCCGGACCAACGTGGGAGCGATGGTGGTGGTCGGGCTGGGCGCCGCCGAGGTCGTCGGAGCGGGGCTCACCGTGGTTGACGGGGCAATGCTCGTCGTGGCCCCGGGAACCGTCGTGGCGCTGGGAACCGTCGTAGGACCCGACCCTGTCGTGGGACCAGGAACCGTGGTGGCCCCGGGCACGGTCGAAGGCGGAAGGGCAGCCGCCAGGCCGGTCGTGGTCGGCCCAGACGGAGCGGTACTGGGGGGAGCGGATCCGGGCCACGCGTCGATCGGGGAGATTCGCGGCGAGATGATACGCAACGGGGTCTTGCCGTCGGACACATAGACCGGGATTCCATCGGGGACGACCGTTGGCATGAAGTCGGCGGACACCATCGGGATGCGGACGCAGCCATGGGAGGCCGGGTTTCCAGGGACCGACGGGGCGCCATGAACGGCGATGCCACCGTTGAAATACAGCGGGTTGTACATCAGGCCGAGCTTGGATTCGCGCCAGCCAATGACCCGCCGAGCCACCCGGAACGATCCCGGCGGGGTAATGGCTTGGTCACACGCCGTTTCGTTGGTCTCCGGGTCGAGCGTGCAGAACGGCTTGCCTGTGCCGGTTGAGACCGAGAGGATGCGGACGATGTTGCCACCTCGGTACAGCGCCAGGTACTGCTTGGGAATGCTGACTTCGATGCGATCGGGCCCGCCACCCGGGACGAGTGGGTCGGGCTGGAGCCCGGCCCGAATGGCGGCCAGGGTCTGCTCCCCGACCCGTCCGGTGCGGGGGAGGCCGTTGGCCTTCTGGAAGGCCATCACGGCATGAAAGGTCTGCTCGCCGAACTTTCCATTGACGTCGCGGATGTCGTAGTTGGCCGCCTGGAGCAGGGTCTGGATCTCCATGACGGCCTCGCCTTTGGCGCCGGAACCGAATCCAGACACCTTTCCTGACGAGCCCGACGAGCCCGACGAGCCCTTGGGGGCGGCTGGGCGGCTGGTCGATCGCTTCGGGGCACCAGCGGTGGCCGCTGGTTTGGTGGCCGCCGGTCGGCCGGACGATCCTGGCTTGGGATCAGCGATGGCGATGCTGGGCGACGCCAGCAGCGCGCCCACGACGACACCGGCGAACAACCGTTGAGCGGTCGGCCGGGCGGGTCTGGGAAGAGTTCGGATCGATCGAAACTGCACGGGACGTACGCCTCCACGACGCCGGTTCGGGGCAACCGGCGGCCCTCCAGTATCGCTCGACGGGGGGCGAAGGTCGTACCTTTCCCGGGGAAAGCTGAGCGAGTTTCAACCGACGCTCCCTTGTCGACGCCGGAGGTTCGAAGACGGGCCCGGCGGCACTGTACATTTGGGGCCGTTCACCCTGTTGTGACGGACGAACGCACGGGCGTTGTTGTGCCGGCTCGTGGTCGACGCAGCAGTTCCGGGGCCAACGGCGCCCTGGGGAAATCGACGGTCGGCTGCTGCTGGGGGGCTGCGGCCGACCGTCTTCTACGCCGCCGGGCGTGGTGATTTGAGGGAGCCGATCGGTGGTCCAGCGCGTCAATCTTCGACGAAACGGGCCCGTATCACCACGAACAGTTGAGCGATACCGACGACCGCCGTTGCCGCGGCAATGGCTCCGCTGGCATCGAGAATCGCCGCTGCGTGGGCCGGAACGGTGGCCGCGCCGAGCAGGCCAAAGCTCACGCAGAGGACGCGCGTCGGTCGTTCGGCGATGGTGACCACAGCGAGTTCGTCGAGTCCGGCGACTCCAGCGCGGGCCCGTACGTATTCGAGCAGGACGACCCCAGCCCATCCGGCGGCGGCCACTCCCAGGTGTCCTCCGGCGCTCACGAGTGCGGCGAAGAACGCCGCCTCGGCGACTCGGTCAGCGACCGAGTCGAGGACGAACCCGAACCGGGTGGCTCGGTCTTGGAGCCCGGCGACCGCGCCGTCGACGCCGTCGAGGAGCGAACTGACGATGCAGACCGCGGCCGCGACCGCCGGCCATGACCCCGCGAGGATGGGAACGGTGGCGGCCACCCACACCCCGGCGAAGGTCACCGTGGCGGGGGCGACTCCCGCCCGGGCAAAGGGTCGGGCCAGACGGTAGGTAACCGTCAGGAAGAGGCGCAGGACGGTCGTGCGCGACGGATCGAGGTCGGGCGCCCGGTGTTGGACCTGCCAGCGGGAGAACCATTCCGTCAGATTGGGGATCGCCCCTTCGGGTCGTCGGCGAGCGGCGAAACCGTGGCCGACGATGGCGAGAGCTCCGAGAGCTCCGATCGCTCCGATCGTCGGGGCGGCGACTGCTGGTCCAGCCATTGTCGTCACCCGGGGGTGACGACAATCTTGCCGAACTTGGCCCCGTCACGGAAGCGGGCATAGGCGGCGTTCACGTCGTCCAGGGAGAAGGTGGCCGTCAGCGGGACCTGGAAGCGTCCCGTGGCGAGGTGGGGGAGGACCTGGGCCTCCACACGGCGAGCGGCATCGGCTTTTTGTTCGAGTGGCCGGGCCCGCAGGGTCGAGCCGAAGATTCGGGCTCGCTTGCCCATGATGGCAAGGAGATCAATCGTGGTCTTCGATCCGCCGCCGCCGACCCCGATGATGCTGATCCGGCCCCCGATCGCCAACGCCGCCAGGTTGGCTTCGAGGTTCGAGGCCCCCACCAGTTCGAGGACCACATCGAATGGACCGCGGGCGGCGAAATCGTCGGGGTCGACTGCGGTGACGGAGCCCGGCGCCAACGCCTCCACGGCCGCCCGTCGAGCCGGATCGCGCACCGTGGCCACGACCGACGCGCCCGCCGCCGCGGCCAATTGCACCGCGGCAACGCCCACCCCGCCAGCGGCTCCGTGCACGCACACCCGCTCGCCCATCTGGAGGCCGGCCTGGGTGAAGAGGGCGTCGTGGGCGGTCGTGAATGCTTCGGGAAACCCGCCCGCCGTCTCCCACGACGTCGATGTCGGAATGGGCAGGAGTGTGCGTTCATGGATGACTGCCCGCTCGGCCAACCCGCCACCGCCGACCACCGCCATGACCCGGTCGCCGACCACGAACCGAGTCGCCGACGGACCAACGGCCACGACTTCGCCGGCCAGCTCAAGGCCGGGAATGTCCGACGGTGAGCCGGGCGGGGCTGGATAGAACCCGGCGATCTGGAGCAGGTCGGCGTTGTTGAGACCGGCGGCCCGAACGACGATCAGCACTTCGCCGACGCCAGGAACCGGCTCGGGATGCTCGCGTATCTCGAGGGTTCCGTTGACGATCGTGGCAGCACGCATGGGCACGAAAGGATCGTACGTGGCCCGGCCCGCGGGCGCGCTCGCGCCCATGCCCAGGCCCAAGTGTGGACTGTGCGCCGGAGTGTGGACGATAAGGCGTGCGGCCAAACGTCCACGGACGGCCACACAGTCCACACTTGGCGGTTGCGGTTGCGGTTGCGGTTGCGGTTGCGGGCGGGGTCGGCGGGGTCGAGTCAGGCGGTGATGCGGCCGATGCCGACGAGGTCGCGGCGTTTGATGGTCGACGTCCTCACGTTGGTGCCGGGCTTGGCCGCCTCGACCATTTTGCCGTCGCCGAGGTAAATGCCCAGGTGATGAATGGGGTCGCCGAAGAAGAGCAAATCGCCGGGGGCGAGGTCTGCCACATTGATGCGCACGGTCTGGGCGAACTGACTGCGGGACTGATGGGGTAGGGCCACCCCGGCCGCTCGCCACGCCACGAGCGAGAGCCCAGAACAGTCAAAGCCGTCGGGCCCCTCGCCACCCCAAATGTAGGGAGTGCCCACGTGGCCGAGGGCTTCGGCCACGGCTGCGTCGGCCTGGGGATGTCGAGCTGGTGCTGGTCCGGTGGCCCCAACGAATGTGTAGGTCTTGGGTTCCGCGTTCGACGGCGCGGACGGCGCGACGGTGGGCAGCGGGGTCTCGCCGGATGGCAGCGCAGGCGCGTCACGACCTTCGGTGACGGGCCGCACCATGATCGTTGGGCGTGGTCCAACGCCGACCCGCGGCGCCGTGGTCGCCGGTCGGGTGGTCACCTCAGCCGTTGTCGGGGCCACCGTGCTGGCCGCCGTCGACGGGGTCGTCGAGACCGGGAGGGGGACAACGCCCACCGTTGTTGGGGTTGGGGCCACCGTGGTCATAGTGGTCATCGTGGGGGTCGGGGCCAGCGTGGTCGGGATGGTCGGCGTCCCGGGGGCGGGAATCACCAATCCGCTCGGAGGCACGACAACGGGGGGAGCGCTTGACGGAGGCGCGGCGGCGGTCGGAGCGGCCGTGTTGGGGGCAACGGTGACGGTCGTGGGGGTTGCCTTGGCGCGCTTCGGGGCCCGGGTCGTGGTCGGCGGAACTGTGGTCGGCGGAACTGTGGTCGGCGGCACCGTGGTCGGGGGAGCGCCGACGACGAGACCCTCGGCCGGCACCACTACTGCGGTGGTGTCGGTGAACAACGGGAGGGGCCGAGCGAGGGGTCCCTCCGGTTTCGACACGGCGAAACTGATTGCGCTGGGCCGCTGCGCTTCGCTCGGCAGGTCGGTGACGTAGGCCGGGCCAGCCGGGCGCGTGCGGTCGGCCAGGAAGGCCGGACCGGCTTGCCGTGCTGGCGGTTGGGGCGGACGAAGGGGCGGGGTCTCTCGGCGAGGGGCAAACCCGGTTGTGAGACGGGGCGGTCTCTGCGCTTTCGTGACTGTCGTCGCCGGTGGTCGCCAGTCGTGACCCAGCAGACCCACGGCGACCAATCCGACCGCGGCCGCGAGCGGCGCCAAAGAGCGAAGTGGGCGAGTCGAGGTCATCGGCATCGAGTCCACTGGGCAGTCATGAGGAACCTGTGGGCCGGGAGTGCGCGTCGGACCATGAATGGCGATTCGGTCCTGCATGCGTGATTCCGTCACGTTTGGGTACATCGGCCGACGGCCGACGAAACTGAACCCTCGTACGGTTCGTGACGCTCGTTCAGTGAGCGTTTACATCGGCGCCGAGGCCGCCGGCCCATCGTCGAGACGCTCGGCGCTGGTCGGTCAGGAACGGCTCAGCTGGCTTTGGTGCCGACGAACGCGCCCGGGTCGCGTGAGTCGGGGAGGACCGGGCCGGTCCAGCGCATCATGCGAGCCAACTCGTCGGTCACGACCTGCCATGCGTCGGGGTTCCAGTCCTCGGCGGCGTTGACGACGGAGCCGTCGGAGGCGACATGGATGATGGCCGGAACCCGTTCCAGCCCGAAGGCCTTGACGATCGTTCGCTGCGGGTCCGGGAAGCAGAGGAACTCCTGGGCGTTCGGCCCGAGAAACTGACGGGCTTCGTCGGCATCGGCCCCGGCCAGGATGAGTCCAACGCGGCAGTCGGCCTCTTCGAAGCTGGCCAGCACCCGCTTGGCGGTCGGGAAGGCCCAGGCGGATTCGTTGGTGAACGGGTCGAGGGCCACGAGCAGCAACTGGTACTGGACAAGCCACGCCGAGATGGGGAACCCTTTGCCCGTCAGCGGTTGGAGTTGCAGATCGGCCGGAGGGTTGGATGCCACGGGCGGACAATCTACTCGGGCCCACTTCGCGCCTCGGGGCAGGCGTCAGCGACATGCGCGTTAGCGGCGGCCGCTCAGCTGCTTCCACCATTTCTCGGCTGCCGCCACCCGCTGCTCCAATTGTTCGACGGTCGCCGCATCGACCCTCGGAAGGTTGATCAGCCGGTTGAGTTGGCCGTTGACCTGGCCGTGGTTCATGCCGGTGGCGCGGGCCAGGTCGCGGGCCCACTCAGCGTTTTTCAGACGGAGCGCCTCCTTTCGCTCGTAGCGCGAGAGGCCGTCGATCGGTGAGGTCCCGCCGGGAATTGGCGGGGCGAGCGCGCCGACATCGAGGAGAAGTTCGTCGCTCGAGAGACCGTCGGAGTCCTCGGCCGCGGGCTCCGAGTCTTCGTAGTCATCGTCGAACACCGACCCGGCGATCATCACTCCGGTCTGCGACGTTTCGGTCGCCACCGATGAAAGCGCGCTGAACAGCGACAGTTGTTCGTCGGGATCACGTTGAGCATCGAATGCGGTGGGGTCGTCGGCCGCTCGTTCCAGAAATCCGTCGACGTCCTCGGCCGGTTTACGGAGTGAATGACGACGCGAATCGGCGATCTGATGGGCCCACGTACGCAGGCGGGGATCATCGGGAATGAAGAGATATGCCTTCTGCTTGACCACGCCCGGTGTCCACCGCACGAGGCGGCCGACAGCTTGGCGGAAGAACAACTCAGTGGTCGTCGTGGTGGCGTACACGCCGATGGCGAGTCGGGGAATGTCAACGCCTTCGGACACCATCCGCACGGCGATGATCCACGGTTGCGTGCCGTCGGCGAAATGGGTGATCCGGCTCGACGCCTGCGGATCGTCGGACAGCACAACGGTGGCGGTCACGCCGAGGCGCCACCGCATGAGTTCGGCGATGGCGCGGGCGTGTTCCTGGTCGCTGGCGATAATGAGCCCGCCGGCGTTGGGCTGGCGGGCGGCGCGTAGTTCGGTAAGCCGTTCGTTGGCCTGGGCGAGGACGGTGGGTAGCCACTCGCCGTCGGCTGAAAGCGCAGTACGCAGCCGCTGCGCCGAACCGGTGCGATCAAGCGCATCGTCGAACGATGCGCTCTGCAGACTGCCTTCGGGCGACATCCACTCCATGAACCCGTTGATCCGTGGGAAGTACACCGGCCGCACGACGCGCCCGTCGCGAAGGGCATCGCCGTAGCCGTAGTCGTAGTCGGACTCCGCCTCGTCTTGGCGATACCGGACGAACGGGATCGACGAAGTGTCGCTCCGAAACGGTGTGCCCGAGAGGGCGAGGCGCCGGGTCGCCGGGGCGAAGGCCTCGCGAACCGAGTCGCCCCAGGCCTTTTCGTCGCCGGCGTGGTGAATCTCGTCGAGGATGACCATGGCCCCCGAGGTGAGTCGAGCCAGAACAGCAGCGCTACTGGCCACCTGCTGATACGTGGTCACGATGCCGTGCATATCGGGCGCCAACGCCGCCGAGGCCGCCGACCAATCGGGGTGAAGGTGCAGCCCGAAGCGGGTGGCGGCCTTGGCCCACTGCAGTTTGAGGTGGGCCGTCGGGGCGACGATCACCAGGCGTCGGCCGGGAACCCCGCGCAGCTCGCGAAGGGCGGCAGCCAGGGCGAAGGTCGTTTTGCCGGCGCCGGGAGTAGCCACGGTGAGGAAGTCCGGACCCGTCTCGGCTGCTGCCGTGAACCGATCGAGCGCGGCTTTCTGCCAGGGACGGAGACGGACGACGCGAGACATGGTGTTGATACCCGGCGGGCGTTCTCGCCGGGCTTGCGAGCGTACTGCCGGGTGGAGCCGAAGCCGACCCGGTTACGCCTTGGGAATGAACACGGCGTCGCGGTAGTAGCGGAGTTCGGCGACGCTCTCCCGGATGTCGTCGAGGGCCCGGTGGCCGCCGCCCTTGCGGGGAACTTTCTTATAGGCCTCGGGGTACCAGCGCCGGGTCAGCTCCTTCACGCTGGAGACGTCGACGGACCGGTAGTGCAGGTACTCATCGATTTCAGTCATGAATTCGGCGAGGAACCGACGGTCGGTGCCAATCGAGTTCCCGCACAGCGGCACCGACTTGGCCTCGGGGATGTGCAGGCGGAGGAACGCCATCGTCTGCTCGATGGCTTCGGCGATGGTGATCGTGGAGGCGGTGATGGCGGGCAGCAGGCCGCTGCGGGTATGCATTTGCACCACCACGTCGTCCATCTCGGCCAACGCCTCCACGCTGGCCCCGATCACTAGGTCCGGGCCTTCGGCGATGATCTCCAGATCATCGTCGGTCAACAACGTGGCGATCTCAACGATCACATGACGTCCCGGCTCGAGGCCGGTCATTTCCAGGTCCATCCATGCAAGCACAGGCGACACCCTAGATTCCGGCGGCGACCTGACCCGAGTTCACTCTCGTGGCCCCATTGGCGAACAGCAGCGAGTCGAGGGCGGCGAGGGGCATGGGGTGGGCGAAGAGGAAGCCCTGCACCTGCTCACAGCCGAGCTCGCGCAAGATGTCGAACTGCGAGACATCCTCGACTCCCTCGGCCGTGGCGACCATTCCCAGCGAATGGGCGAGGTTCACGACCGCCCGGACGATCTCGCTGTCGCCGGGCAGGCCGGTGCACAGACCGGCCACGAAGCTCCGGTCTACCTTCAAGCAGTCGATAGGAAAGCGAGCGAGGTAGTTCAACGACGCGTACCCCGTCCCAAAATCGTCGACCGCCAAAGACACACCGAGCGCTTTGAGCGCCGTGAGCGTGGCGGCCGTCGTGTCGGCGTCATGCATGAGGACCGACTCGGTGATCTCGAGAACCAACCGTTCAGCCGGGAAGTTCCATCGCCCGAGAACGTCGGAAACCCGGGAAACGATGGTCGGGTCCTGGACCTGGCGGCCCGACAGGTTCACGTTGACATCGATGTGGTGGTCGACGAGGTCAGCGCAGGCGCGATCAAGTACCCAGTCGCCAATCTGTGAGATCAGGCCTGACTCCTCCGCGATCGGGATGAACACGTCCGGCCCGATCCTTCCGCGAGTCGGATGGTCCCAGCGCACGAGTGCTTCAACGGCGTTCGTCCGGCCTGATCCCGTGGCAAGGATCGGTTGGTACACGAGCGCCAGTTCGTTGTTGGTCACGGCGGTGCGAAGGTCCATTTCGAGCGTGAGGCGTTCCGATGCGGCCCGTTGCATTTCGGGCATGTAGTGCTCGACTCGATCTCGACCGAGTGCCTTCGCCCGGTACATCGCGGCGTCGGCGTCTCGCAGGAGCGACTCGGCGTTGGCCCCGGGGGTGTAGCGGGCGATGCCAATGCTCGCCGTGC
>JAYSTV010000214.1:0-1503 GCA_043719425.1 Acidimicrobiia bacterium
GCGCCGCACGCAAGTCTCGGTTGCGGATGCCGGCGATCGTGAATTCGCCCCGGTTCAGCACCTGCAGCACCCGGCTATCGGCGGCCGACAGCACCTGCAATCCGCGGTAGCAGCGGCCCTTCCGCGTCGCCCGTTCGCTCAGCGGCGTCGCCACCGATCCCAGCGTCTCGGGCGCATCCACCACCGCCATCGCTTCCAGGTACGCCTCGTTGGTTTTTTGCGACAACTCGCAGCGTCGATACAGGTCGGCCACCCCACGCCGCAACGACAGCCATTGCAGCGGGCCTTCCGGCTTCCCTTCCTTCGGCCGATACACCTTCAGACTTTCCGCGTTGTGGATCGTCGTCTCGATGCGCAAAATCGTATTCTTCTGGCCGCTCCCTCCCGGCTTGTCGTACATCTTCACGCTGTTCGCGCCGAGACGGTGCTTCACGCGCGTCCCTTCGGCCCGCGCCTTCACGTCGTTCACCACATCCTTCTTCACCTGGCCCGCAATCGTCCCGCGCCGCGTCAACTTCTGCTGCAAGAATCGCATCGTATCCGCGCAGCCCAGACCCAGGATCGCATGACGCACCAGCCGCGGGAACAGCCGTTCCAACGTCTCGGCCGATCGAAACGACACGTCGGTCGCCCACTCGGTCTGTTCGGATGTCCAGTACGGCTCGCGGAGTTGCATCTCTTCCGTCAGTTGCACGAAGCCCGGATGGTACTCGCGCAACAGGCCCGACAGCATCTCCGGCCAGACCGTCTGCAACTGCGAATCGAACAGCTGTTGCGCCGCCTCGAAGTCCCCGACCCAGGCGAAGCTGTTGCCGTAACGGGTGTACGCGATGCCCGCCTCGTCCAACTGTTTGGCCAACCACTCGCGACCGTTCATGCAGATTTGCACGCGGAAGGGGAACCACGACTGGATGCGGATGTGCATGAAACCGAATTTCGGATGGCGAATGTACAGGTAGTAGTGCAGGCACTTGTGGAAGATCGAACGCACTTCCAATTTCTGTTCCTCGCGATTGCGGTAGATCTCGAACGTATCGCACGGCTCGACGCAACTCAGCACCGCCACGAGTCCGCTGTAGTCGTCGGGCACCCGGTGCTCTTCGACGAGTCGAGCGACGATGGCCTCCTTGCTCTCCCCCGGCCGGTTGACGTAATGCACGTGGCCGACCGGCGTCGCTTTCGCGAGTTTTTCCGTGGCCGCTTTCAACTTCGTCGTTTGGCCTTCGAAGAATGCGGCGAAATTCTTGAGCAGTATTCTGAGGACGATCAGCAGCGTCATGACCCCCTTGGGAAACGACACCGACCGCCGCGTGCCGCGGAACCGGACGCGATCGAAACCGGACAAGACGCCGTGGATATCGGCTCGATGACGCTCTATAAAGGTGTTCACGGCGTGGCTCTCGCTGGGGAAAAGTGTGATGGCAATTTCACTCTACCCCAACCGAGCCATGCCGGTTGTATTTTGGGTTGCGGCTCGGCCGCTCTGTGGGACTGTGGGACTGT
>JAYSTV010000215.1:0-1503 GCA_043719425.1 Acidimicrobiia bacterium
CTCACCATGACAGTTGGCAACCTCATCGCCTTGAAGCAGACGAACATCGTTCGTATGCTCGCATACAGTTCGGTTGCGCAAGCCGGATTCATCATGGCACCGCTCGCTGTGGCCGGAGTCAACGACTCGGCGACAAAGAGCGCGTTCGATGCCATTGTCTTGTATCTCGTGGTCTACGCGCTCATGAACCTCGGTGCCTTTGCCGTGGTGATCACCGTGGCCCGCAAGACGAAGAGTGGTGAGATCTCTAGCTACGGCGGCCTGTTCCAATACGCGCCGGGCCTGGCCATCGTGATGACGCTCATCATGGCGTCACTTGCCGGCATTCCGCCCCTAGGTGGATTCTGGGCCAAGTTCTTTGTCTTCAAATCAATCATCGACGCCGGTTCGGTGTGGCCGCTCGTCCTGGGCATCATCGCGTCAGTGAACTCGGTCGTGGCGTTCTTCTATTACGCCAGCATCATGCGAGAGATGTGGATGCGACCGGTCCCGCTCGGCGACAAGACCCCGGTCAAGCTTCCCGCCGCGCTCACGACCGCCATCGCCGTCTGTGTGATCGGCATTGTTGCCGTCGGCGTGTATCCGGGCATGCTGACGAAACTCGTCGACGTGTCGAGCACCTTCGGCGCGCTCGTCAAGTAGGCCGGCGCTCCGACGCCGGGCACTGTGGACCAGGTCCGGGCTCGTATTCGTCGAGATGGCCCTGTGCCGTTCTCGGTCTTCATCAACGAGGCGCTCTACGGAGTTGAGGGGTTCTATACCAACGGCGGCGGCGCTGGCCGCCGACGAGACTTCCTCACCAGCCCGGAACTCGGGCCTCTGTTCGGTGCGGTGATCGCCCGTGCGCTCGACCGGTGGTGGGACGAGCTCGGACGCCCGAGTCCGTTCATCGTCGCCGAATGCGGAGCCGGACCGGGGACGCTGTGTCGTGACGTCCTGCGCGCCAAGCCGGAGTGTGCGACGGAGCTTCGGTACGTGCTTGTTGATTCGGCCGAACCTATGCGCGCGTTGCATCACACGCATCGGCTGCCGATCGTGGAACCGTCGGAACTTCTCGGTCAGGTCGAGACCAATGCCGATGGCGACCACGTGCTGGCGCGAGGTCAAGGTCCGCTGGTCGCATCTGCGCGCTCGATTCCCGATGAACCGGTGCACGTGATCCTGGCCAACGAACTTCTCGACAATCTTCCGTTTGACATCGCTCAGCGCGCAGATGATCGATGGGACGAGGTGCGCGTCGGTCTCGATCCCACCGGTGGATTCCGGCCTGTACGCGTTGAGCTCGACATGGGCCGTGGCGCAATGCTCGAACGGCTGGCGCCTGGTGCCGTCGGTGGTCAAACGGTGCCCCTGCAGCATGCCGCCGCGTCCTGGGTGGCGAGTGCTCGCGCTGCACTCGCTCCGGGCGGTCGAGTCGTGATGATCGACTACGGCGCCTCAATCGCTGACTTGGCGGGTCGCGACGGTGAGTGGCTGCGCACGTACCGCGGACACGAACGCGGC
>JAYSTV010000216.1:0-3688 GCA_043719425.1 Acidimicrobiia bacterium
CGGGCGAAGTGCGCCGCATCCGTCAGTCGCTGATCGGTCAGATGGTCACGACCAGTGCGTGCGGTCGCTGCGGGGGCACCGGGCAAACAATTGAGTCCCCGTGTCCCACCTGTCGCGGCGAAGGCCGACGTACGGAGCAGCGCACGTTCCCCGTGGGCGTCCCGGCCGGGGTTGATGATGGCACCACGCTGCGGCTCAGCGGTCGCGGTCCGGCCGGGCCCCGAGGCGGGCCCAACGGTGATCTGTTCGTCCATTTGCGCGTCCTGCCCCACGCCCGGTTCCAACGCCAGGGCGTCGACCTCGTCGAGCAGCTCGAGGTGCCGGTGACCCAGGCGGCGCTCGGGGTGCATCTGAACTACGAGACGCTCGACGGTGTCGAAGACCTGGTGATCGCCGCGGGTACCCAAACCGGCCGGGTCTACCGACTGCGAGAGCGCGGCGTCCCCGTGGTCAACGGTCGGGGACGGGGTGACCTCCTCGTCCAGGTCATCGTCGCCGTGCCCACCCAGTTGACCAAGGAGCAGGAGGATCTGTTGCGGTCGCTGGCCGAGCTGCGCGGGGAGTCGGTGGCGCCACCCGATCGCAGCCTGCTGGGCAAGATCCGCTCCAAGTTCCGCTAACGCCCGTGGGCGCCTCCGCCGGTCCGGCCGATGCCGATGCCCGCGCTCATGTGTTGGTACCCGTCGAGGTGCTTGCCGCCTCGGTGTCCGGCGTGGTCCTCCTGGGTCCCGATGCGCACCACCATCTCGCCCGGGTCCTGCGTCTGCGGGTCGGCGATCCCGTCACGGTGACCGATGGGCGTGGCCGATGGCTGCGCAGCGTTGTCAACGGCGAGTTCGCCTCATCCGGGGGTTTGGCGGTGATCGGCTCGCTCGAATCAGTCGCGCAGCCGCCGGAAGTGGGCGTGGCCTTTGCGCTCACGAAGGGCGACAAGCCCGAGTTGGTTGTGCAGAAACTGACCGAGCTGGGCGTGCAACGGATCGTGCCGTTCCGCGCGGAGCGTTCGGTGGTGCGCTGGGACGACACGAAGGCCGACCGCAATCGAGAACGTCTCGAGGCCATTGCCGTCTCGGCGCTGGAGCAGAGCCGGGGGGCGTGGTTGCCGATCGTCGAGCCGTTGACCGGTCTTGGCGAGTTGGCTCTTCGTGCCGGGGTGGTCCGGGCGGATCGGGGCGGGCGAGCGATCCAGGCCACGCTCGACCGGCTTGTAGTCGTTGGCCCAGAAGGCGGATGGACCGACGATGAGCGCCGCCTCGTTCCGGTTGTCGTCGGCCTACCCGGTGGTGTGTTGCGGGCCGAAACGGCGGCGATCGTGGCCGGCGCGCTGCTCGTAAACGGCTAACGGGCGATTCTTCGTCGGCGGCTTCGATTGGTCCTTTTCGTTCCGAAACGCAGGCAATACCACGTTCGCGCGTGCCCGTGCGCTACCCTTCCAAGTGCACGCAGCGCGCGTAACCGAGGGGTAGTTCACCCAGAATCTCGGTGAAGCCACCACGCAGCGTGTGATTCACCCGGTTTGACGGTTCTGCCGCTGCACCGGTGCCACCACCCGCACCGCACTCCCAGAGGTACTCCATGGACGACGAACTCGACGTTGACGCCAACTACACGCGCCAGGTCGGACTTCGCTTGCGAGGCGTTCGACGCGCGCAGCGGCTCTCATTGCACGACGTCGAAGTATCTTCGGAAAAGGAGTTCAAGGCGTCGGTCTTGGGCGCCTACGAGCGGGGAGAGCGCGCCATTTCCGTGCCCCGGCTTCAACGACTGGCCCGGTTCTACGGGGTGCCCGTCGATCAGCTCCTGCCGGTCATCGATCTCACCGCGGGCGAGTCGGCCGATTCAGCCGCGCCGTTTGCCGATCGGCGCATGCCGGCTCGGGGCATCACCATCGATCTGGTCGCCCTCGAGTCGATGTCCTCGCAGGAGGCGGCGCTGCTGACTCGCTACGTTTCGATGATCCGGGCTCAGCGGGCCGACGGAACCGGGTCCGCCCTCACCATCCGTCGTGAAGATTTAAACTCTCTCGCCGCGCTGCTCGATACCGACGCCGAAACGGTCAAAGGCCGGATGACGGCCCTCGGTGCTGAACTCGTCCATTAGTTCTCTGGTGGACCCGACGCCGTTTCCGGCGTCGCTCGGGGCGTATGTGCACATACCTTTCTGTGCCCACCGCTGTGACTACTGCTCGTTCTCTGTCTTCACCGATCGCCACCACCTCCATCAGACCTACGTCGACGCGCTCCTGACCGAAATCGGTCGGGCCGCCTCGCGGGGCGCCGTGTTCGACACCGTCTTCGTCGGCGGTGGTACCCCGTCGATGTTGGCTCCCTCGTTGTTGGCGTCGGTGCTCCAGGCTCTGCCGGTTGGGGCCGGGGCCGAGGTCACCGTCGAGTGCAATCCCGACGACGTGACCGGGGTGTTGTTGGAGAAACTGCTCGACGCCGGCCTCACCCGAGTGTCGCTGGGCGTGCAGTCGACGGTCGATCACGTGCTCGTCAATCTCGGCCGACGTCACGACCGGGCTGCCGTCGGCGCCGCGGTCGACGTGCTTCGTTCATCGGGGGTGGCGTCGTACAACGTGGATCTGATTTACGGCGCGTCGAACGAGTCGATCGACGACTGGCGGACCACGCTCAACGACGCGGTTGGCTTCGGGACCACCCACGTGTCGGCCTACGCGCTTACGGTCGAGGGCGGCACCACGCTGGCCGCCGATCCGCTTCGTCAACCCGACGACGATGATCAGGCCGACAAGTACGAGCTCGCCCATGACGTTCTCGGTGCGGCGGGATTCGCCAACTATGAGGTGTCGAATTGGGCTCGGCCGGGCTTCGAGTGCGCCCACAACTGGCGGTATTGGACGCAAGGCGAGTACCTCGGCTTCGGCTGCGCAGCGCACTCCCATGTCGACGGGACCCGTTGGTGGAACGTGCGCACGCCGGACCGCTACATCGAGCGGATCGTCGGTGGCGGCGACGCCGTGTCCACGTCGGAGCCGCTGACGGTGGAGCAGCGCATGATGGAGGCGTTGCAGCTGTCGTTACGCACGCGTCTTGGCGTGCCGGCGTCGGCGTTCACGGTTGCGGATGTGCGTGATTTTGTTGACGGGGGATTGGTCGATGTGGTGGGCGACCGGGTGGTGCTTACTGTGCGGGGTCGGCTCATGGCCAACGCGTTGTCCCACCGGTTGGTGGCACCTCTTTAGGGGGTGCTACCAATTTTCTTGACAAACGGCCGGGGGGCGAGCATCAAAGCGTGCACACCTTTCGATTCCGATTTGGGCGAGCAGCGCTTGGCATCGTAGTGGGCTCGATCTCAGTCGTATCCTTGAGTACGAACAAATCGACGGCGTACCGCGTGAGCACTGGTCCTCTGGCGCCGCAAACCGTCACGTACCGGGTGGCCAATTCGGCGGCGTGGTTTTCTTGGCTGTTGCCCGCGGCAGTCAAACCAATGAACCGGATGGAGGCTGCGTTCCGCATCAACCCAACGGCGGACGCAAATTCAACCAATGTCATTTCTTACGAGTCACTCAACAACGTAAACTTTGCCGCCGTGGGAAGTCTCCCATGCGCTGGCGCAAACTGTGTCGTGAGAGTGAATTCACAGAACGCGGTCTCGCAGCACACCCCTGGCAACGCATCGACATACATAGGGACTGACCTTCAGGCACTTTTAGCCCACGAGT
>JAYSTV010000217.1:0-1501 GCA_043719425.1 Acidimicrobiia bacterium
GATGTGCATGATCGTGCCGTTCACACAGACGCCACCGCTCGTGGTGCCGTTCACCACTCGACGGTTCTCGTCGTCATCCTCGCTGAACGAATACAGCGCGAGCGGCTTGTCGTTAGCGTTCACATAGGCAATGGCTTCGTCAACGGAATCGACGGCGATCACCGGCAGAATCGGCCCAAAGATCTCCTCGGCCATGATCGGATCGTCACGCGTCACGCCGGTCAGCACTGTCGGTGCGATGTACCGAGTATCGGCGTCGGTCTCGCCGCCCACAGCAACGGTTCCGCAATGCAGCAGTTTTTCGAGGCGATGGAAGTGCGGACCGTTCACGACACGAGCAAAGTCCGCGCTCTTGGCGGGATCAGCTCCATAGAAGTCGGAAACGGATGTACGAAGCGCACCTACGAATTCGTCATGCACGCTTCGCTCAACGAGCACGTAGTCCGGAGCGATGCAGGTCTGCCCGGCGTTGAGAAACTTCCCCCACGCAATGCGTCGGGCGGCAACGTCGATCTTGGCGTGTCGGCTCACGATCGCCGGACTTTTTCCGCCGAGTTCCAGGGTGACCGGTGTGAGGTGTTCCACCGCTGCCTGCATCACGATTCGACCGACGCGACCGTTCCCGGTGTAGAAGATGTGATCGAAACGCTGGCCTAGCAGATCCGTCGTTTCGGCCACCCCGCCCTGCACGATCGCCACGGCGGGGTCATGGAGCTCGGCGAAGATGCGACCCGTCTCGACGCTCGTGTCGTCGCCAGTTCGCTCGGCTTGCCGATCACCGCATTGCCCGCAGAAATGGCGGCGACCATCGGAAGCACGAGGAGTTGAAACGGATAGTTCCACGGGGCGATCACACAAGCGACGCCGACCGGCTCGTTGACGATTTCCGAGCTCCCCGGAAGAAGGGCAAGTGGCGTCGGAACCTTCTCGGGGCGAGCCCAGTTGTCGAGATTAGCGAGCACGTGGTCGATGTCAGACAGCACGAAACCGACCTCGGCCGCCCACGCCTCGAGTCGCGGCTTTCCAAAGTCGGCGGCCAACGAATTCAGGAGCGCTTCCTCATGAGCAACCACGAGTTGGCGGAGTCGGAGCAGCGTTTCGCGACGCCACGAAAGCGGGCGGGTCCGTCCGCTTTGGTAGGCACGACGGGCGCTGGCGACCACATCGGCGATTGCGGTTTCGGGCGGTGCGAGGGTGTCCGTCATGAGCTGGACGTTACGGCCTCGCAGGGTCCTGTCGGACGTGTTGCTCGTAGCCGTCGAGGTAGGTCTCGGCGGCACGGCGCTGGATGAGCCGCCCGATCGGGCCCGATGCTCGCATGGGGAGAGTGCGGGGCTTCGAGAAAGCCGTGATGGTGAAGACGACGCGGTCATCGTCTTGGTGGTGAACAAGAAAGGCCTCTTCTCCACACTCGGGATGGTGGGGAAGGGTGCCGTAGACGAACCCGAATCGACGGGGCTCATCCACCACGCGAACGATCCGACACGCCCCCGTGGCCCAG
>JAYSTV010000218.1:0-1501 GCA_043719425.1 Acidimicrobiia bacterium
GTTCAGATCGATCTCCACGATTCGATCGAAATACTTGGCCGGATTGGCCTCCACATCTTCGTCAGCGCGCAGAAGATCAGTGTGCTTATCAGCCAGGTCTGCGATGTCCCCGCGACCGGTCGCCTTCAGATAGAGCGCCGTCTCGTGGTCATAGGGGAACAGCGAGGTCGTGGCCCCGATTTCGGCACCCATGTTGCAGATCGTGGCCCGCCCGGTGGCGCTGATATTGGCCACACCGGGGCCGAAGTATTCGACGATCGCGCCCGTGCCGCCTTCGACGGTGAGGATGTCGGCGACTTTGAGGATCACGTCCTTGGCGCTCGTCCAGCCGCTCATGGCGCCGGTGAGCTTCACGCCGATGAGCTTCGGATAACGCACGCCAAACGGCAGACCGACCATCACATCGACGGCGTCGGCGCCGCCCACTCCGATGGCAACCATGGCGAGACCACCCGCATTCGGGGTATGGCTGTCGGTGCCGATCATCATGCCGCCCGGGAACGCGTATTGCTCGATGACGACCTGGTGGATGATGCCGGAGCCGGGCTTCCAGAAGCCGATGCCGTATTTGGCCGAGACCGAGCGGAGGAACTCGTAGACCTCACGGTTGGTGTCGTTGGCGACCTCCAAGTCCTTGATGGCGCCGACCCGCGCCTGGATGAGGTGATCGCAGTGCACCGTCGACGGCACCGCCACCTGCGCCAGTCCCGCAGTCATGAATTGGAGCAGCGCCATCTGGGCCGTGGCGTCTTGCATGGCCACGCGGTCCGGGAAGAAGTCCCCGTAGGTCACCCCGCGGTCGAACTCGTCGGTGTTGGCGTCTCGCATGTGGCCGAACAGGATTTTCTCGGCCAGGGTCATGGACCGGCCGAGACGCTGGCGTCCGATGGCGACGTTGGCGCCGAGCTTGGCGTAGACGCCCTCGACAAGGCTGAGTGGGGTGTTGGCGGCGACGGCCATGGGGGACTCCTCGGTTCGAGTTCGGGGCACGGGTTGCTTCGGCAGGAAAACAAGACAAGTATAGGACAAGTGAGCGAGCGCGGAGCATTTCGGTACCAGGCCATCGCCGACGCCCTGCGCGAGCAGATCACCAGCGGCGAGCTGGCCGCTGGCGCCCTGCTGCCATCGGAGGCCGAGCTTTCCGCCACCTACGAGGCGTCGAGGGTGACCGTCCGCAAGGCGTGCGCGGCGCTTCGAGAGGACGGCCTCGTCGACTCCCGTCAGGGCTTTGGCTGGTTTGTCGCTGCTTCCCCCCTGCGCCAATCCCTCGGACGTCTCGGGACGCTCGAGGACCAGCTCACCGCCAACGGCATCACCCCGGAGCGCAAGGTCATCGAGTTCGGCTTCGTGCGAGCGCCCAAGCGCGTGCGCGAGGTCCTCGGCGTCGACACCGTTCTTCAGGTCCGCCGTCTCAATCTGGCCGATGGACGCCCGTTCGCCCGGGTCACAGTGTGGGTTCCGGAACATCTCGGCGCCGAGATTTCTCGGGCCTCGATCGAGC
>JAYSTV010000219.1:0-3683 GCA_043719425.1 Acidimicrobiia bacterium
TGATGAGCATGCGTAGACCTACTTGTTGTAGAGCTCGACGATGAGCGACTCGCGCACCGGCAGATCGATGTGTTCGCGCAGCGGGAGGTCACGGACGGTGATGGACTTGCCCTCTGCGGCCTTTTCGAGCCATGCCGGAACGGCGCGGTCGATCGTGTCGAGGTTGTGCTGCACGATGATGAACTCGCGGGCGCTCGGACGGAGCTCCACGACATCGCCCTTGCGCACCTGATAGCTCGGGATGTTCACCCGGCGACCGTTGACGTTCACGTGACCGTGACGCACCAACTGACGCGACTGGGCGCGTGATGCTCCCCAACCGGCCCGGAAGGCCACATTGTCGAGACGAACTTCGAGCATGCGCAAGAGGTTCTCGCCGGTGACGCCGGTCTGGCGGTCGGCCTCTTCGAACATGTTGCGGAACTGCTTCTCGAGTACGCCGTAGATGCGCTTGGCCTTTTGCTTCTCGCGGAGCTGGAGCATGTACTCCGACTCGCGGATGCGGCCACGGCCATGCTCACCCGGAGGGTAGGGCCGCTTCTCGATCGGGCACTTCATCGAGTCGCACTTGGGACCCTTGAGGAACAACTTGGTCTTCTCGCGGCGACAGAGTCGGCACACGGGGCCGGTATAGCGAGCCATGACTAGACCCTCCGCCGCTTGGACGGGCGGCAACCATTGTGGGGGATCGGGGAAACATCTTTGATCGACGTGACTTCGAGACCCACGTTTTGCAGGGCTCGGAACGCCGAGTCACGGCCGGAGCCGGGACCCTTGACCAACACTTCGATACGGCGGATGCCGTGCTCCATCGCCCGACGGGCGCATGCCTCGGCGGCCAGCTGGGCGGCGAAAGGCGTCGACTTGCGACTGCCCTTAAAGCCCACGTTGCCCGATGAAGCCCACGCCAGGACATTGCCCTCGGCGTCGGTGATCGAAACGATGGTGTTGTTGAACGAACTCTTGATGTGCGCCACGCCAGCAACGACGTTCTTGCGCTCTCTTTTGCGGGGGCGACGGCCACCCGGCTTCGGCTTTGCCATCTGCTACTTCCTCGGAACCTTCTTTTTGCCAGCCACGGTCTTCTTCGGACCCTTACGTGTGCGCGCATTCGTGTGCGTGCGCTGCCCGCGGACCGGAAGGCCACGGCGGTGACGGATGCCCTGATAGCAACCGATTTCCATCTTGCGCTTGATGTCCTGGGACACATCGCGACGAAGGTCGCCTTCGACCTTGACGTTCTGATCGATGTATGCGCGCAGACGGGTGACCTCGTCTTCGGTCAGGTTACGGACCCGAGTGTTCGGATCAATACCGGTACCGGCAAGGATCTTCAGTGAGGTCGGACGACCAATACCGAAGATGTACGTAAGGCTGATCTCCACCCGCTTTTCGCGGGGAATGTCGATGCCGGACAGACGAGCCATGGGCTAGCCCTGCCGTTGCTTGTGTCGGGGATTGGCGCAGATGACCATCACGCGGCCGTGGCGGCGGATGACCTTGCACTTCTCGCAAATCGCTTTGACGCTGGGCCGCACCTTCATGGGCGGCCTCCAGAAAGAAGGTTCACAAAAGACTCTTTACTTGTATCGATAGGTGATCCGACCTCGGGTGAGGTCGTACGGGGTCAGCTCAACTTGCACCTTGTCTCCCGGCAGAATACGGATGTAGTGCATCCGCATTTTTCCCGAGATGTGGGCAAGCACCTTGTGGCCGTTTTCCAGTTCGACACGAAACATCGCGTTGGGCAGCGGTTCGACAACCGTGCCCTCCAAAACGATCGCATCTTCCTTTGGCTTAGGCAGAACGGCTCCTCAGGTCAGACCGCCCCATGAAACGGGGCGAAATGGATGGTCGGCACTAGCGTGGGGAGGCAAACAACGGTGTTCACGCTCGAAACCAATCGAGCGAGGAACAGTTCCCAGAGGCGTAAAGCCGACCGGCAAGACTAGCGCACGATCGCCGCACACTTTTCACGCGACCGCGGCCAAAAAGCTCAGGTCGCGGCGTCGTTGATCGCCATGCGACGGTCGATGAGGGACACGCACTGATCAAACAGCATCAGGTCGCGGCGTCGTTGATCGCCATGCGACGGTCGATGAGGGACACGCACTGATCAAACACCGTCTCCATGGGCAGCGACCCGTCGATGGTCTCCAACAACTGGCGTCCGGCATACAAGTCGATCAGCGGTTTCGTCTGGCGCTCGTAGGCATCGAGGCGCACCTGGATCGCTTCTTCACGATCATCGTCGCGCTGGATCACCTCGCCACCGCAGTGATCACAACGCCATTTCGACGCCGGCGGGTTCTGCACGGAGTAGTTGTGACCGCACACACTGCAGACCCGCCGACTGGCTAGGCGCTGCAGCACGAGCTCGGTCGAAACCTCGAGATCGATCACGGCATCGATCGCCGACGGGAGCAAGATCTTCTCCAAGGCGTTGGCCTGATACGTGGTCCGGGGAAAGCCATCGAGGATGAACCCGCGGCTGCGGGCATCGCGCTCGGCCAACCGTTCGGCCACGATGCCGATCACTACCTGGTCGGGTACCAACTTGCCGTCGTCGACGAAGGTCTTCGCCAGCTTGCCCATTTCGGTGCTGGCCTTCATCGCCGCCCGAAACATGTCGCCGGTCGAGATGTGAGGTACGACGTAGTGACGCGCGAGCTGCACGCACTGCGTGCCCTTGCCCGCGCCCTGCTTGCCCAAAATGACGAGACGACTACCCCTGCTCATCGCCAAAGACGCTCAGCGCCCGGACAAACCGGTCTTCTGCGGCGTGAGGAAACCTTCGTAGTTCTTCGTCATGAGCTGGCTGTCGATCTGCTTCATCGTTTCGAGGGCGACACCGACGGCGATCAGGATCGACGTGCCGGCGAAGCCAAAGTTGCTCACGTTGAACAACACAATGAACAGCGACGGCACGAGGGCGATGGCGGCAATGAACACGGCACCGGGCAGCGTGATGCGGTCCAGGATGAACTTGAAGAACCGCTCGGTTGGCGGCCCCGGACGAATGCCCGGGATGAAGCCACCCTGCTTGCGGAGCTGATCGGCCTGCTGCACCGGATCGAACGTGATGGCGGTATAGAAGTAGGCAAAGAAAATGATCAGCACGGTGTAGAGCGCCACGTGCGGAATGGTGTCGCTGCGCACCAAATTGTCGGAGATCCACGCCTGCCAACCGCTGGGCAACACGCCCTGGAGCAAGACCGGCAGGTACAGGACGGAGCTGGCGAAAATGATCGGAACCACGCCGGCCTGGTTCACCTTGAGAGGAATGAAGCTCGACTGGCCACCGAACATTCGTCGGCCCACCACACGTTTGGCGAACTGCACGGGAATCCGGCGCTGACCGTTGTCAATGAAGATAATGGCCACGATCATCGCCAAGACGACGAACAGGATGACAAAGAAGATCGCCCAGCCCTTCTCCGCTCGGATGCGGCCACCTTCGGCAGGAAGGCGGCTGACCACGTTGGTGAAGATCAGCAGCGACATACCGTTGCCGATACCGCGCTGGCTGATCATTTCGCCCAGCCACATCACGAGCGCCGTGCCGGTGATGATGGCAATGACACCAAGGGAAACCCGCGGGAAGTTCCAACGCCCGCCCTGATAGAGGTCGAAGGTCGAGCCGTTGGCGGTCGCCTGGAAAATGCCACGGCCACCGTTGTGAA
>JAYSTV010000220.1:0-3682 GCA_043719425.1 Acidimicrobiia bacterium
TGGGTCCGGGCTCATGGCTTGTGGGGCGCGGTCGCCAGTCAACGGACGGTGTCAATGACGAACGTGGCCACCCACCTCCATCGCAATCGACTCGATCTCGGTGCCTGCATCCCGCGGGGACGTACCCGCCACTCCGCGTAGGGGTCGATCAGCGCGCTGAAGGTCGCGCGCGAAGACCAGCAGCGCGGTACATCGCGTCGACCAAGGTCATCATGGCAACGGAATCGTTGCCCCCGGTTGGCACTGGCGCTCCGCGCACCACCGCATTCACAAATGCGTCGAGCTGATGGTCATACGTTGGGGTTCTCGGTGCCGTGTCGCGGCGTTGACCGGCCGTAGTCGTGACGACAAGTTCGTTGCCGAGCTGGGGAACGAGCGGATTCGTGACCTGCAGCGTGCCGGCCGAGCCAACCACGCGAAGCGACGCAGCAAACGGAACACCGCTGGCCATCGAGCAGTGCAACGACGCCGTTGGGCCATGAGACCACGCCACTTCGCTGACCATCTCCACGTCGATCTCGCCTCGTCGCAGTGTGGCCGACGACGAGACCACGTTGGGCTCGCCGTGGTTCACTACAAAGCGGGCCCACTGCAACGGATAGACACCGAGGTCCATCAGGGCGCCACCCCCGAGGTCCAGATTGAAGCGAATGTCATCGTCGGGGATGTGCCCCACGGTAAAGCTGGCGTCGATCGTCTGCACGTCGCCGATTTCGTGATCAACCGCGGCCCGGATCATGGCGGCCATCGGGTGGTAGCGCCAGTGAAACGCTTCCAGCATCACCAGACCCGTCTCGTTGGCGGCGGCCACCATGGCGCGGGCATCGTCGGCGTTCGCCCCGAGCGGCTTTTCGCAGAGCACATGCTTTCCCGCCCGGAGCGCGGCGATAGTTGGCCCGCGGTGGAGAGCTGGCGGCGTGGCGATATAGACCGCGTCGACGAGGTCGCTGGCGCACAGGGCTTCGTAGGTATCGCAGACGTTCTCGATGCCGTGGGTTTTGGCGAACTCCTCGGCGCGCATACGATCACGGGCGGCGACCGCAGTGATGACCACATCGTCGCGACCCTTCGCCGGATCCACGATCGCCGTCGGGGTGATCATGGCGGCGGACACCAGGCCGATACGAAGCATGGAGTGACCCTATCGGCGGGCTCGCCCGGTCAGCTTGCCGGGCTTGTCTGACCCGGCATGGAGTCGTCGGAACATGCCCTTCTGGCTCTGAGCCAGGCGGGTGAACTCGGCGTACAGCGGACGGTAGGCGTTGACCGCTTCGGGATTCGGCGTGAAGACGGTCATCGTCAGCGCGGCCCGACGGAGTTCGTCGACCGTCGTATGGCCGAGCGAAAGAGCGGCAAACCACGCCGCCCCTCGTGCGTTCACGAAGGTGGCGTCGTCGAGGCGACCAATGGGCTGCCCGATCACGTCGGCATGGATCTGCGCCCACACGTCAGACACGGCGCCTCCACCAAAGAGTCGTAGGCCATCGAGTGGTCGACCGGCGAAGGACTCCGTTGCCTCCAACAACCATCGGGCGTTGTAGGCCACGCCTTCCAGCACCGAGCGAACGAGGTCGGCACGAGTGGTTGTGATCGACAGGTTCAGAAACGAGGCCCGGAGGTTCGGATCCTCAACCGGCGATCGTTCGCCCTTCAGCCAGGGCGTGAAGATGACCCCGCCGGAGCCCGGTTTCGACGCGGCCGCGGCAGTCGTGATGGCGTCGTAGTCAAGGTCGTCGCCACTGAGTCCATCATCGGCGTTGAGGACCTGATCACGCAGCCATCGCAGCGCGGCCCCGCCGGTCTCGTGATTGTTGGCGATCACATAGGACCCCGGCGCAAAGCCAGGTATCGACGCCATTTGGTGCAGCACGTCGGTCTTCTTGAACGGCACGGGCGCCGACACCCAGGCCGAGGTGGAAATGGCGAGATGCCCTTCGAACAAGCCCATGGCGCCGGTTCCGATCGCCGCGGTGTGCAGGTCGGGCACCCCGCAAACGACGGGCACGCCGGGCGCGAGTCCGAGGGCCAACGCCCGCTCGCCCAGGAGCGAACCGAGCACCGACCCGGTGGGTCGGAGCGGAGGCAGCCGGTTCTTCTCGCGCCCCGCCAGCTGCACAAGTCGATGATGATATGTGCACGGAGCGTCGGGTCGGTTGTCAGTCAGCCACGACAGCACCATCGAGGCCGGCGTCGCTCCAACCACTCCGGTGAGCCATGCACCGACCACATCGACGGGTTCCAGATGAAATGCTGCGCGCGTATCAATTTCAGCTCGCCGGTGCCGCAGAAACTGCACGTGGCCGGTGGGGTCAGCGCCCTCCTTCGACGGAGCCCCGCCGGCATAGCGGATCCAGGTAACGATCTTGCGAGCACCAAACCCGGACACGCCAGGGGTCCCACCGGTGATCTTGGCCGACCACTGCGCTCCGCGGTGATCGGACCACAGCAGGCACGGCCCCACCGGTCGCCCGTGCACGTCAACCGGCACCGTCGAACCCCACTGCCCTGTGATGCCGATACCGCGGCATCCATCGGAACCAACCACGGCCACGAGTTCATCGATCGCCGACCCCAACGCGGCGAACCACCCCTGAACGTCTTGTTCGTTTCCGCCGTCAGTCGTCACGACTGTTTCGATCGAGCGAAAGGCGCTCGACCGCACCCCTCCGTCGAGGCCAACTGCACCGACCTTGAGACCACCGGTACCGAGATCAATCCCGAGATACCAGTCCGTGGCCGACGTGTCCAACACTGGCCCAGTCTCGCCCATCACGGCGGCGTCGCAACAGGCTCGGATGCGCAGGCGACGGGCTCGTGGTCGGCGTGTTTCGCCGATTCGTCGGCCAGCGACTAAACCCACACCGGTGAACCCTCGGCGCCACAAGCTCGTCGCCGTCCTCGCGATTGGGGTGACTCTCGTGGCCGGAAGTTCGGCGAGGGCAGCTCCAGCCGGGCCATCACTTCCCGGGGTCGTTGTTTCGTCGGCTCCCGTCACCACGTTGGCTGCGCAGCCCGCTGCGTCAGTTGTTGCGCCGCCGTGGCCCATACCGGCCACGGGACAGCTCCACCGCAAGGTCGGCGAAACAAAGACCGGGCCGAGCCCAAAACAGGTGGCGTTCACGCCCGATGGGACCGAGCTCTGGGTGCCGCTGCTCGGCGCCGTCGGCGTCGACGTCTACCGGGTGCCGACCCTCGAACGCATCGCTCGCATCCCGCTCGGCACGAAAGGCGGCGTCGAAGTCATCTTCAACCGTAGTGGTACGCGCGCTTATGTTTCCCAAATGCACACCGCGTCGGTCTATGAGATCGACCGCGTCGCCAAGCGTGTACTGCGCGTCCTCCCAACGAAGGGTGTCTGGACAAAGGTCCTCGAGCTGTCCCCCGATGAGAAGACGTTGTACGCCGCCAACTGGGTGAGCAACGACGTGAGCGTTATCGACGTTGCGACCGGCAGCGTGGCCAAGGTCATCCCCACCGTCAAGACCCCCCGGGGCCTGATCGTCACCCCCGATGGAACGACGCTCTACGTTGCCGGGTTTGAGGACGGCAACGTCGTCCGCCTCGACCTGGCCACGGGCACGCAGACCGAACTGATGCGCACCGGCGGCGCCATGCGTCACCTCACGCTCGACCCGGTCGTGTCCACCCTCTACGCCGATGACATGGGAGGCGACACCGTCTA
>JAYSTV010000023.1:0-1843 GCA_043719425.1 Acidimicrobiia bacterium
AATGCCGACGACCACGGAGGCGAGAAGCGCGGCGGGCACGAGCCAGACGAGACGGCGGACGGCGACGTTGCCTCGACCGATCGTCGTGGCGATGGTCCAGGCTGGATCGATGGAGAACCGGCCGAACGATGCCAGGGAAAAGGTCATCGCCAGAACGGTGCAACCGACGTACGCGGCACCCACCCAAACCGGCGTCGAGGCGGTTGTTCGCAGCGACACTGCCACGAACACCGCAACCGCGCACGCTTGCAGGACAAACAGCCGAACGACCGTGAATCGATCGACGGGCACAGCCCGCAACACCTCATCGTCAATCAGCCAAGCGCGCAGAGCAATCACCCCAACACACGTTCCGAGGACTTGCGCCGCTAGCCACGCCGCCATCTGGCGCGCCGTAATCCGGCGGGCCACGCCGAGGGCCAGGGTGATCGTCGGCTGGAAGAACGTGGTGGTCTCGAACAACACCGAGGCGGCGACGGCCACTGCGATTGGCCCTGCTGCCGCCACGATCCACGACACCACTCCGCCCTGACTTCGTAGCGCCGCGTATCCGAGGAAGGACACGGCGAAGGCGCCGGCGAATTGGACAGTGCTCGAACCAACAAGTTCGCGTACGGTCACAGAAGAGCGCGCCGCGCGGCTCTCTGCTGTGCGTTTGCTCACTCGTGCGACGGTCCGTGCCGCAAGGGCACCGATCACGCCAGCGAGCAGCGGGGCAGCGATGAAGATCCATGTCGTTGATCCGAAGCGGTCCCACATCGCCGCCCCGAGGGACCGAGCGGGGTTGATGCCGAGCGTGGTCGAACGCCCGATGATGGCGGCGCCCAGCACGACGGCCAGGCCGGCCAACAGCGGGCGGGCCGGCCGGTTGCGCTTCTCGGTGGCGAGGTACACCGCAACCAGCACCAGCGTGGCCAGCAGTTCGGAGGCGAACGTGCGAACGGAACCGACGCGCGCCGCATTTGGCAGCACCCGCCGGGTAGGCCCACCGATGAGCACGGTGGCGGCTATTGCCGCGACGAATGCGGCTGTCGTCTGAATCGCCACATAGGCGGCGGTGGTTGTTGCTTTCCAGCGTTGCGCAATCGCTACGGCCACCGTGACGGCAGGGTTGAAATGGGCACTGGTTCTGTCGCCGGCGACGATCAGCACCATGAGCGTGACGCCGAGGGTGCCGAGACGTCCGACCGCCATGCTGATCGGATCACTCATGGCGCGGGCGCGTCCGGCAATGACCACGAAAGCCGACAGGCAGAGCACAAACGTCCCGAGGCATTCCGCCAACAGTCGATGTTTCAAGGGCCTGACGAGGATGCTTGACTCAGTCGACATCGACGACCTGAGCCCCGGCCGCTTCCGCCAACCGGGTGACCTTGCGCTTCACGACCTTCGAGAACTCATAGACCCAACGGTCACCGTTGGCGGCCACGATGTCGAGCGTGCCCACTCCTGCGGCCGCCGCTCCCACCTCGAAGCTGATGAGATCTCCCGGCGAGAAGCGGGCCAGCTCGGCGCCCAGCTTCTGGCGCAGTCGTCCACTGATCGTTTCGAACAGCACCAGTTGACTGGCGGTGAGCGCCAAAAACGCCCCCTCGCTGTTGGTGTTTCGTACGTCGCCAACCGGGCTCGTGTCTTTCGTCATTCGATCGGCCGCAGCACGGGCGAGGGACCCCGCCAACCCACCGATGGCTGCCGGGGCCACGTCCTTGCGGTACTTCTTGGCGGCACCACGAGGGAGGAGGATCACTCCGTCCATCACTGGTTCCCCGAGTACTTCGGCGGCCTGCTTGTCCATTGCTCTCCTGCGGTGGCGACCAGTTGAGGTCGGTCGGTCACCGTCACG
>JAYSTV010000221.1:0-3682 GCA_043719425.1 Acidimicrobiia bacterium
GTTGGGGAAGACGATTGCGATGGAAGAGGGTCTGAAGTTCGCGATTCGTGAGGGTGGGCGCACGGTTGGCGCCGGCCGCGTCATCAAGATCCTGAAGTAAGGCAAACGATCATGGCTAACCAACAGAAGATCCGCATCCGCCTCAAGGCGTATGACCATGAAATCATCGACCAGTCCACCAAGAAGATCGTCGAAACGGTCATCCGCACGCAGGCCAAGATCCGTGGCCCGGTGCCCTTGCCCACGGAGCGCCACGTCTACACGGTGATCCGCGGCCCCCACAAGCACAAAGACAGCCGCGAGCACTTCCAGATGAAGATCCACAAGCGCTTGATCGACATCCTCGAGCCTTCGGCCAAAACTGTTGACTCCCTCCAGCGCCTCGACCTTCCGGCCGGCGTGGATATCGAAATCAAGATCCAGACGGCGTAACGCCGGCTAAGCGCCTGCCGTCCGACATTCGTCGGACCCAGAATGAACGAAGGCCCCGCACTCGTGCGGGGCCTTCGTTGTGTTCCGTCTTGCCGAACTTGTTTTTCGTGAGGGTTAGTGACTCACGAGGGCGCGGCTTGTCGCTCCGGCGAGCACGTGCTCCAAGAGCGCCAGCACCGTCTCCTTGACCTGACTTCGAGACCTGGCGTCGGTGGTCACCAGCGGCGTACGGTCGTCGATGCTGACGGTGCGCAGGGCTCCGAGGTCGTGGAAGATTTGCCTCATCCCGGGTCGCCCTGTACCGCCGTCGCCAAACCGGGTACGCCTCGGCGTTCGACGGGCCCCGCGTTGGGCGGCGCGAGAAGACCGCGGGGGACCCGGAGGTAGAGCGGTCAGCGAGGCGTCATCGACGGCGCGCGTGGTGAACTGAAGGGTCCGCGAGAACCAACGGGCGGGGGATTTCGAGGGTCCGAAACGCTGCTATCTTCATCAGGCCCCGGAAACGGGAACCGCTCGATGGTCAGGGCACTGCAGCTTTTGCTGCGCACATCCTGACCAAAACGCTGAAAGACGACGTCCGCCTGCGCCTCCTCTCGGAGGAACCGGGCGGCACAACCCAAGTGCGCGCTCCGCACGGTTTCTTACCGTGCGGAGCGTTTGTGTGTCCGGGTTTCCCGGCGGGGGTGGGCGAGGTGTTGTCGCCAGCAGCTGAAGAACCCAGTAGTACCAGCTAAAACACGCACTACCCAGTATTCGAACACGCTCGAGGACCGAGACTCCAATGGCAAGAACCACCATCGTCGGCGAAAAGGTCGGCATGACACAGCTCTGGGATGACCAGAACAATGTCGTGTCCGTCACCGTCGTCAAGGTGCAGCCCGCCCGCGTCGTCCAGGTGAAAACACCGGACCGCGATGGCTACGCCGCAATTCAGGTCACCTACGGAACGGTGAAGCCGAGCCGTCTGTCCAAGCCCGAGGCGGGTCACTTCGCCAACGCCGGAGTGGCCCCGGGCGCTGAGCTGCTTGAGTTCCGGGTCGACGACGCCGGTGCGTGGACCATTGGCCAGGAAATCGCCGCTGATGCCTTCGCCGTAGGTGATTTCGTCGACGTCACGGCGATCAGCCGCGGCAAGGGCTTCGCCGGTGTCATCAAGCGCCACAACTTCTCCGGTATGTCGGCGTCGCACGGCGTGCACCGCACGCACCGCGCCCCCGGCTCCGTCGGCGGTTGCTCGACCCCTGCCCGCGTCTTCAAGGGTCTGAAGATGGCTGGTCGGATGGGTGGCGAGAAGGTCACCACCCAAAACCTGCGGATCGTCAAGGCCGACACCGAGCAGGAAATCGTCCTGGTCCGAGGAGCGATCCCCGGCCCGAAGGGCGGCACCGTCCTCATCAAGGCTGCGGCCAAGAAGGGAGCCAAGTAATCATGGCTGACGTTTCCCTCCGGACCCAGGCCGGCGCTTCGTCGGGCTCGGTTGCCCTCGACGACCACTGGTTTTCGATTGCCCCAAACGGTCCGGTCATGCACCAGGTTGTCGTCGCCCAGTTGGCCCATCGTCGGGCGGGCACGCAGAGCACGCTGACTCGTTCCGAGGTCTCCCGTACCTCCAAAAAAAGTCGCAGCCAGAAGGGTGGCGGTACTTCCCGTCAAGGCTCCCTCCGCGCCCCGCAGTTCATTGGTGGTGGCGTGGCCCTCGGCCCGAAGCCCCGTAAGTACAGCCAGCGGACCCCCAAGAAGATGATCAACCTGGCGCTTCGTTCCGCTCTTTCGGACCGAGCCAGCGAGGGCCGAGTCATCGTCATCGACGGATGGTCGTTCGCTGCGCCGAAGACGAAGGAGGGCGTCAAGGCCCTCACCGCCCTTGGCATCACCGGCCGGGCCCTCATCGTGATCGACGCGACCAACGCCGCCGACATCACGGCGGCTAAGAGCTTCGCCAACATCCCGACCGCACAAATCATCGAGGCTGGCGAGCTGAACAGCTACGACGTCCTCTGCAGCGACTATGTCGTGTTCACCAAGGCAACGTTGCCTGGCGTGAGCGCCTGAGGCTTCAAGGAACTCCTGTGAAAGATCCCCGCGACATCATCATCAAGCCGGTCGTCAGCGAGAAGTCCTACGGGCTGGTCGACAGCGGCGTCTACACCTTCGTGGTGGCCAAAGACGCCAACAAGATCGAGATCCGCACTGCCGTCGAGACCATCTTCAACGTCAAGGTCACCTCGGTGAACACGTTGAACCGGCCCGGTAAGAAGACCCGCAATCGCCGTACCGGCATCTCCTCCACCCGCCCCGATTCGAAGCGAGCGATCGTCACCCTTGCCGGTGACGACCGTATTGCTCTCTTCGACAACTGATCGAAAAAGCGCCATGGGTATTCGCAAACGCAAGCCAACCAGCGCCGGTCGCCGTTTCCAAACGGTCTCCGACTTTGCTGAACTCACCACCAATCGTCCGGAGAAGAGCCTTCTCGCTCCGTTGACCAAGTCGGGTGGCCGGAACGTCTACGGACGCAAGACGGCCCGCCATCGCGGTGGCGGTCACAAGCGTCAGTACCGCATCATCGACTTCAAGCGGAACAAAGACGCCATCCCGGCCCGGGTCGCCACCATTGAGTACGACCCGAACCGGACCTGTCGCATTGCACTCCTGCACTACGCCGACGGCGAAAAGCGCTACATCTTGGCTCCGGCCAAGCTGAACGTGGGCGACACCGTCGTGTCGGGTCAGGGTTCGGACATCAAAGCGGGCAATGCCATGCCCTTGCGGTTTGTCCCGGTCGGTACGACCGTTCACAACGTGGAGCTCAAGCCTGGCGGCGGTGGCCGTATGGCTCGCAGCGCCGGCGTGAGCGTGCAGCTCGTGGCCAAGGAAGGCGACTACGCCACCCTACGTCTGCCGTCCACGGAAATGCGTCGCGTTCCCATCGATTGCCGGGCCACCATTGGCGAAGTCGGCAACTCGGAGCACGAACTTCTCACCATTGGCAAGGCTGGCCGCGCTCGCTGGATGGGCCGCCGCCCGCAAACCCGCGGCGTGGCCATGAACCCGGTCGACCACCCACACGGTGGTGGCGAAGGCAAGACCTCCGGTGGTCGCCATCCTGTTTCACCGTGGGGCAAGCCCGAAGGTCGTACTCGTGACAAGAACAAAGAATCCGCCAAGCTCATCGTCCGTCGTCGCCGCACCCGCGGCAGCCGTCGATAAGCCCGGACAAGGACTAGGACGCACGTTATGCCTCGCAGCC
>JAYSTV010000222.1:0-3678 GCA_043719425.1 Acidimicrobiia bacterium
CGACGATCGTCCGGGCGTGCCGGCGGTTATCGATGGTCTCGTGGCGGCCATGGGAAAAGACGAGAAACTCGCCGACGCGGCCGTCGACGCCAACCTCCGCATCCTCGCCGCCAAGGGCCGAACCCTGTGTGAACAGCCGACCGCCCCGCCCACAACGGTCGTGAACGACACCACGCTCGTCGTGACTGCGGCGGCGACGTCCACCACGATTGCTCCGTAGGAACGATCGGTCCGGCCGACGGCGCGCCGTGAAAGAATGACCGGCGTTGCCTCCGTAGCTCAGTTGGATAGAGCAGCGGCCTTCTAATCCGCGGGTCGGGAGTTCGATTCTCTCCGGAGGCGCCATCAATCAGTACACGGCCAGTGCTCGTAGTCTCATGAACATGGCTTCATCGACCGACGCATCCACCCAGCGAGTCGTGGTAACCGGCGCCTCCGGTCTGATCGGCACCGCATTATGCGCGGCGCTTACTGCCGCCGGCCACCCGGTCACCAAGATGGTCCGCCGCTCCCCCGGCGCGGACGAGGCGCAGTGGGACCCGGCCGCTGGCACTATCGATGCGTCGGCCCTTGATGGCGCGTGGGCGGTCGTCCATCTCGCCGGCGAGGGCATTGGCGACGCCAAGTGGACGCCCGAACACAAGGCCAAAGTGCTCGACAGTCGGGTCAAAGGAACGACCCTCATCGCCACCACCCTCGCCGGCCTGACGAGCAAGCCAGCGGTGTTCGCCAGCGGTTCGGCCATCGGTTTCTACGGCGACCGCGGCGGCGAGACCATCACCGAAGAATCGTCGTCCGGCAGTGGCTTCCTGGCCGACGTGGTCAAGCAGTGGGAAGCCTGCGCTCAGCCTGCGGTCGATGCTGGCATTCGCACGGTGTTCCTGCGGACCGGGATCGTCATGTCGACCAAGGGCGGCGCCCTCAAGGCCCAGCTCCTGCCGTTCAAGCTCGGCCTCGGCGGACGCTTCGGATCGGGCCAGCAGTTCCTGCCGTGGATCTCGATCGACGACGAAGTCCGGGCCGTTATCCACTGCCTCACGACCGAGTCGCTTCGCGGCCCGGTGAACCTCACCGCGCCGAAACCCGTGACCAACGCGGCCTTCACCAAATCCCTCGGTGGCGCGCTGCATCGGCCGACCCTGGTGCCCACTCCACTCTTCCCGGTGAAGCTCCTCTACGGTGCCGAGATGGTCAAGGAGATGCTGCTGGGCGGCGCCGATGTACGGCCCACAGCCCTGTTGGCCAGCGGATTCACCTTCACCCACCCCGAACTCGGGGCCGCGCTCGCCCACGTTCTCTCGACCAAGAGCTGAAGGTGGCACGACCCGCCACCCACGATGGCGACGTGATTATCGTCGGGGCCGGCCTCGCCGGTCTGGCCTGCGCCATCCACCTCACTCGAGCGGGGCGCGAAGTGATCGTCGTCGAGGCGTCCGATGGCGTTGGCGGTCGGGTCCGGTCCGACGTGGTCGATGGGTTCATCCTCGACCGCGGCTTCCAGGTGCTGCTCACCGCCTATCCCGAGGCTAAGGCCATGTTGGACTACGGCGCCCTTGACCTCCGTTCGTTCCGTGCCGGTGCACTCGTCCAGCACAACGGGAAGCGATCACTGCTCGGCGATCCGTTCCGTGACCCGAAGTCGATCCTGGCGTCGGTCAGGGCTCCCATTGGATCGATTGCCGACAAACTGCGAGTCGGTTTCGCCCGCTTGACCGCCGCACGAGGCACGCTGGCCGACGTGTGGAATAGGCCCGAAACGTCAACGGGCGAACGCATCCGGGCCCTCGGTGTTTCGTCGGCCATGACGGAGCAGTTCTTCCTGCCCCTGTTTGCCGGGATTCAGCTCGACCCCACGCTGTCCACGTCGAGCCGCATGTTCGACTTCGTATTTCGCATGCTGGCCGAAGGCGACAACGCCATCCCAGCGCAGGGCATCGGCACAATCTCCACCCAGCTGGCGTCGCGCCTACCGGCCGGCGTCATACGTCTGCGGACGCGCGTCGCCGGTGTCGAATCCGGCGTAGTCACCCTGACCGACGCCTCCTCCTTGCGTGCCGCGTCGGTGGTGGTGGCCACCGACGGACCCCAGGCTTCACGTTTGCTAGCCGGACGGATTCCCGAGCCGGGCTCGAACGCCGTGGCGTGCCTGTACTTTGCCTGCGAACACGCGCCTATCGACGAGCCGCTACTGGTGCTCAACGGTAACGGTCCTTCGGCCGGACCGGTCAACAACCTGTGCGTGCCGTCGCTCCTGGCGCCCGCCTACGCGCCAGCCGGCCGCCACCTCGTTTCGGCCTCCGTGATTGCGGCGCGACCGGCAGGCGTGGATCGCGAGACCTGGGCGCGGGAACTCGATGCGACGGCGCGGGGCCAGCTCCGGGGCTGGTTCGGTGCCCAGGTTGACTCATGGACGACGCTACCGATGTCCGAGATTGCCCACGCCCAACCGGCGCAGCGAACTTTGGAGCCGTTCGAGCGTTCCGTCGAAATCGGCGACGGTCTCTTCGTGTGCGGTGATCACCGCGATCAAGCGTCGATCAACGGAGCTCTGGTGAGCGGACGACGAGCGGCCGCTGCAGTGATCGGCGCTACAGCACAAGCGCGCTGACTAAACTGTGGGAGCGATGGAGGGCGTGCCGCCCTGCTTCTCCACGATCTTGTCGATCATGCCGTATTCGAGCGCTTCGGGGGCAGTGAACCAGCGGTCACGATCGGAGTCCGCCTCGATGCGCTCGACCGTTTGACCGGTGTGATGGGCGATGAGTTCGGCCATCTCCTTCTTCGTGCGCATGATGTTCTCGGCGTGGATCTTGATGTCGCTCGCTTGGCCTTGCATCTGACCGAGGGGCTGGTGCATGAGCACGCGACCGTGGGGCAGCGAGTATCGCTTGCCCGGGGCGCCCGCGCACAGCAGGAACTGGCCCATCGAAGCAGCCATGCCGAGGCAAACCGTGGCCACATCGGGCCGGACGAACTGCATCGTGTCGTAGATCGCCATGCCGGCGTAGACGGAACCACCAGGTGAGTTGATGTACAGAAAAATGTCGCGGGTGGGATCCTCGGCATCGAGGAGAAGCAACTTGGCGCTGATGTTGATAGCCATATCGTCGGCGACCTGGCCACCAAGGAAAATGATCCGCTCACGAAGCAGGCGGTCGAACACATCGGTTCCGGGAGTCATGGCGGACTGGGCGAACGGCATCGGGATTTCCACGTCAACCACGATAGGCGGAGCCCTGCGACAAACGTGCTCACCCCGGTTCGATTGGTCGCAGGCGAGCGGCGCCGGGGGCCGGCGGCTGGCTCATCCCAGATCCGCTTCCAACCCATCCCACATCAACGTTTCCAGACCGATTTCGCGCCCGAATCAGGGCATGTGGGATGGCCGAAACCCACATCTGGGATTGCGGGCGCTCCGATACGCTCAGAGAGCGACGCTTGCGGGTGTGGCGAAATTGGCAGACGCGCCAGGTTTAGGTCCTGGTGTCGAAAGACGTGCAGGTTCAAGTCCTGTCGCCCGCACAACGCTTGGGAGCAGGAAATTTGGTCCTGGCCGTTGGGCCGTTGAGATCGGATTGGCAATTGCTAACGGGCTCGGTACTTTTGAGGGCGTGAAGGGGCACTTCAAGAAGCGCGGCGAGAAGTGGTACTTCTGGGCTGAGCTCGATCCCGGGCCCG